>NZ_CDXDOR010000011.1:50588-59731 GCF_978021225.1 Frankia sp. CeTa3Moorea
CCCGCCACTCGCACACGTCGCTGATCCGGGTCGACCCAGACACCCCGCATCATCGACAGATCGATCATCAAACTGTCGTCGGCCGTGCAGGTCCCGGCGATGCTGTGGCCGCCGCCGCGGACAGCGACGAGTAGATCCCGCCTGTGGGCGAGGCTGACGGCGTCGACGACGTCGGCGGTCCCGGTGCATCGGATGATCAGACCAGGTCTGCGGTCGAGCATGGCGTTCTGGACGACCCGGATGTCGTTATACCCCAGGTCGTCCGACGTCAGAACCTGCCCGCGGAAGATCGTGCGGATCTCCTCGACCGTCTCGTCCGAGAGCGTCTGCCGTTCGCCATCCAGCGTGAGTATCTGTGCCGACATTGAGCGATCTCCCCTCAGCGCTTGCCGATGTCTCCGGTGGGCATCGGTCTGCGTTACTCGCTTCTACAGGGTGACGCCACGGCTGGATCGTCGCAAAATAACCGGTGGGAGCTGCGTCATTTTCTTGATGTGGACGATCACGAAATTCCCCAGCCGTGAGGGGCTGACGGTCACGTAATTCCTCACTCCGATCATGTAATTCCCTGGGAGTGCGTGTCGGGTTTGGGCTGGTCCGCCGGTCGGAGGGGGCTTTGTGCACCCAGCCAGCACCAATGCGAACCTGAACCTGTAGGTCACCCCTGAAGGGGAGTGCCACGAAGACTGCCGGCAACCGGTCCTGTCGTGGGGTCCCGCGCCTGCCTGCTGCGGATGTTGTGTTCGGACCCGGAGTGCTTCTACTGGCCCCGTTCACCTGGAGGCGGGTTCTCCTCCGACTCGCCGGGTCGGCCCTCGGCATTCCTACGGTCGTCGCTGCCGGAACCATTGCAGATTGGGCACTTGTTCGCTGGAATGCTGTGCTTGCATTGTGGTGGCAGACTCGGCATGCCTCTTGTGGACATTAATTCTCACCTCACGTGGCCGATGTACGGTTCCGTAGCGCCCGGTTAGCGTGTTCGTCCCGCAGGATGACAGTCAGTTCGGCGAGTGCGGCCAATATTGCCACTCCGAACCCGGCCCACCGCCATCCCGTCTCTGCGCCGGACAGCGGCGTGCCTGCGGAATAGGAAGCTGGCGGTGTCATGATAATGGCAACGCCTACGGCGAGCAAAACAATGCCGGCGTTGTAGGTGCGCTGGCAACGCCGGTACCATCGTGGCCAGGTTTCCATGTCGGCCCGTTGGACCTGAGCGCGTGCATGCTCGTCGACGTCGGGATCGAGATCCGAGATGCGGCCCCAGGCTTCCACGTCCTGCTTGCTGTAGAGCACGGCGCGTCCGTGGAAGCCGAACTGCACGCACGCGACGAAGGCCACACCAGCTACTACCATGGCCAGCATCGCCGCGCCTGGCCACCGAAGCGATGTGGGTGCCTGCGCGATGACGCCGAGGAGGGTCAGGGAGAACCCAGCGAGTAGCGGCGCGGCGACACCGACCTTGGTGTCGAAGGCGGCTGGCTGGCCGAAGTCACCGGGCCCGGACCATCGTGGCCCCGGGTTTCGACCAGAGGCTGGTGAATCGGGGCTGGGTGGCGATGGCGGGGGAGCGTCGGTGGCTGACATACCTGGACTCTGCCCTCGATGGTTCCGCCGCGCTGGCTCTTCTGCGCCTGACAGCGTACAACGCCGTGGGATGGCCCGATGTGAAAGCTCTGCGGAGAGTAGATACTCCTGCCGTCGAGGCGGGGGACGGGGAGTGTGAGTGGTGAGTTTCGCCCGTCGCCGCTGGTTCGACCTTCTCTGCCGAGACGTGCTTCAGCTGGCCGGCTCGTCGGCAGGCGTGAGCCACGCGTATGTGCCGGTGCGTCATCGGCCACTTCTGGGAGCGGCTGCCGTGGTGGCGTGGATCTGCCGGAGCGCGAGCATCGCCATGACCACCTCGCAGATTGTGGAGCGTCTAGTGGCATCCGGGGCTCTTGGGGACCTCGGGCAGGCGGAGACGGCGAACCTGGTCCGCCAGGTCCGGGTGGAGTGGGGCAAGCGGGGACTTCCGATCGCCGACTGGTGGAGCCCAGACCAGCTGCTGGGAGCGATGTTGTTCTATCTCGCTCCGCGGATCGCGTTCGAGCGCGGAGCGGAGGAGGCCCGGCGGCACCTTCGCATGGTCTTCGGGCTGACCGACGAGCGCGTCATCGCAGCCATGGTGGCGGAACCATGGGACCCGATTCCGCACCCTGTCAGCCCGCCCCAGATGGAGATCGATGCGCCAGGTGGGCAGGTGGGCGGCCTAGCGTTCCTCGCCTGCCTTGCCCGTCGTCCGGAGCTGCTGCGGCATTCGGTGAAGGCGCGTGAGAACTCGCTTCTTGGCGATGGCCGAACAGCGCGCTCGGGCGACTGGCAGCTCGGCGAGCGTGACCGGGAAGCGGACGAGTGGCTTGTGGAAGGTCAGACGTCCCTGGTGATGTGGGGTGCACTGCACCAGCTGCTCAGCACCTGGCCCGATGAGGGGTCGAACGCCGACCTCGTCGAGGTCGGCCCGCAACAACTGGCCGAGGCGAGGTCGATCGCAGCCGAGACGTGGCGTCGCTGCCGGCGGTGGCTGGCCGACCTGACCGAACCCGAGCAGACGCTCCTGCGTAGCCAGGATTCAAGATCGTTGCGCCGTCGGCGCTGGCTCGACGCGCACCTCCACACCTACCACTGGCTCTACCAGGCGCGGGACAGCGTCCCCGACAGCACGGTGACAGGGGCGCCTTCCACGGTTCCCGGCTGGGTCGCCACGGAGGTCTTCGACCTCGGGGCCCGCGTTCTGAGGCGAGCGGCTGGTCCGATCGAATTCTGGGGCGTGGTTCTTGAAAGCGACGAGGAGGAAGCCGAGGCCACCCTGCTTAGCGACGGATTTGCCGGGATAACCGTGGATAGCGCGGATGGGCGCGTCGTTATCTACATAGCAGTCGGACGCGGTGAGTGGCAAAACGCGATGCTCGCACCCTTCTATTACCATCTGGATGAGCCGTACGGCGCGGTCCAGCTTCTCGTTGCTTCCCTCGTCGGCGTACGGCTCGATTATTATCGGCTACGTGACGAACGGGAACTGGTGCATCTGGCGGGGGCGCTTATCAGGCTTCCTGGTGAAGCGCTGCGGCCGCTCCTCGACCAGGTTGACGAAACACTGCTGCGCGTCGAGGAAAGCGATCCCGACGTCTCGCCGCTGTTCTCTCTTTCTCTCGCACCTGACCCGGTGCCCTTCATGTTCATCGGTGCAGATCGCGCCAAGTCGGAGGAGATCCTTTTCGATCTCGATCTTTCGACTGAGAACGAACACCAGATGCGCGCCGTCCAGGAGGCTCGCAGTGTTCTGGCAGCCGCAGAGGAGAAAAGGGTCGCCGTCGAGACGGACGGCCATAGCGACGCCGTGATTCTTTCGGATGTGGCACGCGCGCGAACCATCTACCGGCGACGCCGACAGGAGGCGCACGGCGGGCAGCGCGGCCACAACCTTGCCGATCTCACTGCCGGCGTCGTTGGGCCAGGCCGGGCCTTCGTTCATCTCGCCGAGATCGGCGACGACCTCACCTGCCTGGTCACTGTTCATGACAGGGAAGAGCCGCAGGTGAGGAAGGTCGGCCTCGGGCAGGTCGGCGTGGCTCGGCTCCGGAACGTCTGCGGACTCTGGCTGGATCAGCAGAAGGAGGCGTCCTTGGAGAAGCGAGCAGCAGTCCTCGACGCCGTCCTCGACTGGGTGGCCGATGAACTGATCTCTCCGCTCGTCGAGGCGGTGGGCAACGAAATCCACCACCTGGTGCTCTCGCCCAGCCGCCTTCTGGAACCGATACCGATCCATGCCTGCCGGATTGGCGGGGGCACGCTCGACGATCTCTACCGAGTCAGCTATGCGCCGAGCGCTGCTGTTATCCGGGCCCTCGCGGCGAGGCAGGAGGGTCCACACGATCTTGATCTCGTGGTGGCCGCGAGCGGGGCCGACGCCCCGGTGGATCTCGGAGTAGAGGTTCTCGACGGCCCGGGCCAAGAGGCACGCGCACTTTCCATGATCGCGCCCGAAGCCCGGCTGCTGGAGGGATCCTCAGCCCGGCCCGCCACGGTACTCGACGCGGTCGCGGATGCCCACGTCGCGCACATCGCCGCACACGGCTGGTCCCGTCCCGATGCACTTGCCAGCGGCCTGTGGCTGGCCGGCGGCACCCGAGGTCAGTCGCTGCTCTCCGCTGCTCGCGTCCATGCCGGTCCGCCTCTGACGAAGACGTCACTGGTCGTCCTGTCCGCCTGCGAGACGGCGCGTCACCCGGTGGCCGGGCAGGCGACTCAGGCGTGGCGCGGCCTCGACAGCGCTTTCCTGGCCCGTGGCGCACGCGCCGTTGTCAGCACTCTCTGGGAGATCGATGACGTCGCGGCGCTCGTCTACGGTGTCACGTTCCACCGTTACCTCAGTTCCGGAAGCGACATCACCGATGCCCACAGCAAGGCTGTCGCGGGGCTGCGGAACGGCATCGACGACCTCCGCAGCCAGGACATCCTCGATCAGGTACGCCCCTCGTGGCGGACCGATCTCACGGCCATCGACAGCAGCCGTGCGATCGTGTGGTCGAGCTACCGGCTGTCGGGAGTGTGCTGGCCGCGGAGCGGCTCCTCGGCCTGACCGCTCGCCGCTGGCGCCTGGCGTGGCCGCCGGGGGTGCGGGCGCAGCCCACACCGGTCCGCCAGCGCGTCGGTGGTCGGGATCCGGGTGCCGCGCATCGGACTGTCGGACCGTTCCAGTAGCGTTAGTCGGCTGTCTATCGGGAGGTCGGTCGTGCTGCTGGAGGGACTCAAGCCAGGGCTGCGCGTCGACGGGCTCATCCCCGCCGAGGTCATCACGGTCATTGCCGCGCAATGGCACGGTTCCGACGCGCTCGAACTGACCTACAAGACCACCGCCGGCGGCCTCGGCCAGCAGGTCGTGTTCCGCAAGGACCAGGACAAGCTCAGCGTCGCCCAGACCGGCAGCCGCGCCTTCGATGCCAACGCCAGCGACTTCAAGCTCGTGGCCGAGGCGCAGCGCATCTCGCTGGCCGGGCTCTTCGACCCGATGCTCGCCGTCGCCACCAGTGACGTGCAGCCCCTTCCGCACCAGATCCGCGCGGTGTACGGCGAGCTGCTCCCGCGCACCCCGCTGCGCTTCCTGCTCGCCGACGACCCCGGCGCCGGCAAGACGATCATGGCTGGGCTCTATATCAAGGAGCTGCTGCTGCGCGACGACGTGAAGCAGTGCCTCATCGTCGCGCCCGGCGGGCTCGTGGAGCAGTGGCAGGACGAGCTCTTCTTCAAGTTCGGCCTCCGCTTCGATCTGCTGACCAACCAGCTCATCGACTCCCAGGTCAACCTCAACGTCTTCGAGACCAACCCGCTCCTCATCGCACGAATGGATCAGCTCTCCCGCAACGAGCAGCTCCGGGCCCAGCTCAGGGAGACCGAGTGGGATCTGATCGTCGTCGACGAGGCTCACCGCATGGGCGCCCACTACTTCGGCGGCAAGTTGGAGAAGACCAAGCGCTTCCAGCTCGGGGAGCTCCTCGGCGAGATCACCCGCCACCTGCTGCTGATGACCGCGACCCCGCACTCGGGCAAGGAGGAGGACTTCCAGCTCTTCCTCACCCTGCTCGACAGGGACCGGTTCGAGGGCCGGCAGAAGAAGACCACGGACACCAGCGGGATCATGCGCCGCCTGGTCAAGGAGGAGCTGCTTACCTTCGAGGGCAAGAACCTCTTCCCCGAACGTGTCGCCGAGACCGTTCCCTACGAGCTGACCGCGTTGGAGTACGCCCTCTACGCGGACGTCACCCACTACGTCCGCGAGGGGATGAACCGGGCCGACCGGCTCGGCGGCAAGCGCAAGAACACCGTCGGCTTCGCGCTCACCGTTCTCCAGCGGAGACTCGCCTCCAGCCCGGAGGCGATCTACAAGAGCCTCGTCCGCCGTTCCGAGCGCCTGGAGCGCAAACGGCAGGAGATCCTCAACGGCACCTACCGCGAGTCCGAGCCGACCGTCGACCTGGGCGAGATCGACGAGGACGGGTACAACGCCGAGGAGATCGAGGAGCTGGAGGAGGACCTGCTCGACGCCGCCACCGCAGCGCAGACCGTCGAGGAACTCAACGCCGAGCTGATCGAGCTGGCCGAGCTGGTGAAGACCGCCAAGCTCGTCCGCGACGCCGGCACCGACCGCAAGTGGACCGAGCTGTCGAACATCCTCCAGGACGAGGTGCTGACCGCCGACGCCAACGGTTGGCCGCGCAAGCTCATCATCTTCACCGAGCACCGCGATACCCTCGACTACCTCCGGGCCAGGATCGGCTCGCTGCTCGGCAAGCCCGACGCGGTCAGGGCGATCCACGGCGGCGTCCGCCGCGGCGAGCGTCGCCAGATCACCGAGGAATTCACCAAGAACCGCGACGTCCAGATCCTCCTGGCGACCGACGCGGCCGGGGAGGGCCTCAACCTCCAGGCTGCCCATCTGATGGTCAACTACGACCTGCCGTGGAATCCCAACCGCCTCGAGCAGCGCTTCGGCCGCATCCACCGCATCGGCCAGGACAAGATCTGCCGACTGTGGAACCTCGTGGCCTCCAATACGCGGGAGGGTGAAGTCTTCACCCGTTTACTGGCCAAGCTCGACCAGATGCGCCAGGATTACGGCGGCAAGGTCTTCGACGTCCTCGGTGAAGCCTTCACCGAGACCCCGCTGCGCGACCTCCTGCTCGACGCCATCCAGTACGGCGAGCGCCCCGACGTGAAGGCGAAGATGCACGAGGTCATCGACGCCAGCGTCGGCGATGGCCTCAAGGACCTGCTCGACGAGCGGGCGCTCGCCTCAGAGCACCTCGCCGAGGCCGACCTCCAGCGGCTCCGCGCAGCGATGGATGAGGCCCGGGCCAAGAGGCTCCAGCCGCACTACGTCGAGCTGGCGTTCAAGGCGGCCTTCACCCGTCTCGGTGGCCGGATCGCCAGGCGTGAGCGGGGGCGCTACGAGATCGCGAACGTGCCCCAGCATCTTCGCTCGGCCGGCAAGGGGCCGATCGCGACGAGGTACGACCGCGCCACCTTCGACCTTGCCCACGTCCAGCCCGACGGACTCGCTCGGGCTGACCTGCTCGCGCCCGGCCACCCGCTCCACGACGCGGTCATGGACGAGACTGTCCGGCAGTTCGGCGGCGCGCTGAACCAGGGCACCGTGCTCGTCTCCTCGACCCTCGAAGAGCCACACCTGCTCGTGGGCGTCGTCGAGGAGGTCGCCGATGCCACCGGAGAGTCTGTCGCGCGCCGTTTCGGCTACGCCTATGTCGACAGCTACGGCACCGTCAGCCCCGCTGGTCCTGCGCCGTACCTGGACTGCGTCGCCGCTCCCGCCAGCCCGGCGACCGACGCCGCACGTGCCCTTCCGTGGCTTGCCGAGGCCGAGGACAAAGCCACGAGCTGGATCATCGCCAACCGGCTCCCCGAGTACCTCGCCGAGGTCCAGCCCCGCCGGCTGGCGGAGTTGACGAAAGCCCGTGACCTGGTCACGAAGCGACTTACCGCAGAGAGCGAGCGCCTGCTGTTCGAGGCGGCGATCACCTCGGAGAATGAGCAGAAGGGCGAGAAGCCCAAGGAGTCGTCGGAGAGCCTCAACCGCAAGGCGGTCGAGCTCGACAGCCGGCTCCGCAAGCGCCTGGAGCTGCTCGACCAGCAGCAGCTCATGTCCACCAAGCCACCCCGCCTCGTCACCGCCGCCCTCGTGCTGCCCGTCAGCCTGTTCGAAGACGAACTGCCGCCGTCCGCGCCGATGCACGCCAAGGAGACCAAGGAGGTCGAGCGCCGCGGCGTCGACCTGGTCCTGGCGCGCGAGCGAGAACTCGGCCGCCAGCCCGTCGAGCAGGCGTTCAACAACCCCGGCTTCGACATCCTGTCGACCGACACCAACGGCGATACCTACCGCATCGAGGTCAAGGCCCGCGTCGACGGCGCCACCGACTTCTTCGTCACCCACAACGAGCTGATGACCGGCAAGAACGCCGTTCCGCGCTACCGGCTCGCCCTCGTCCGCGTCGACCCACGCGGGGCGCAGTACGACGAGGTCCGCTACCTCGCCGACCCCTTCGCCACCACCGATCTCGGCGACTTCGACGCCACCGGCCTCCGTGGCAACTGGACCAGGACGTGGGCCAAGGGAAGGACGCCGTTCTAACACCGCTGCACCCGTTTGCCCTGAACGTGTAGGGACCCGCCGCTATGTTCAGTTACGACGCTGGGTGGCCACCCGGGTCGGGAGCGTAGAGGGGCGGGTTCGTGGTGCGGACGCGGAAGCTGATCGAGGTGGCGCTTCCGCTGGAGGCGATCAACCGGGAGTCGGCCCGCGAGAAGTCCATCCGGCACGGACACCCCTCCACGCTGCACCTGTGGTGGGCACGGCGCCCGCTCGCGGCGGCCCGAGCGGTCCTCTTCGCCCAGCTCGTCGACGACCCGAGTGCGCGGCCCGAGGAGTTCCCCACCGAGGAACTGCAACGCAAGGAGCGGGATCGTCTGCACCACCTCATCAAGCGACTCGTCGTCTGGGAGAACACCCGAGACGAGAAGCTCCTGAGGGAGGCCCACGAGGAGATCCTGAAGTCCACGAACGGCAACCCGCCGCCGATCCTGGACCCCTTCGCCGGCGGCGGCACCATCCCCCTGGAGGCCCAGCGGCTCGGCCTGGAGGCCCACGCCTCCGACCTCAATCCTGTCGCCGTCCTCATCAACAAGGCGCTCATCGAGATCCCCCCGAAGTTCCGCGACCAGCCCCCCGTCTACCCCGGCCTGTCCGACTCCGAGATCCGCGCCTGGAAGGGCGCCGAGGGTCTGGCCGCCGACGTGCGTGCCTACGGTGCCTGGATGCGCGAGGAGGCCGAGAAGCGCATCGGCCACCTCTACCCCGAGGCCCCCCTCCCCGGCGGCACCAAGGCCACGGTCATCGCCTGGATCTGGGCCCGTACCGTCACCTGCCCCAACCCCGCCTGCGGCATCGAGATGCCCCTGGTCCGCTCCTGGTGGCTGGGCAAGAAGAAAGGTAAGGAGGCGTACGTCGTCCTCACCGTCGTCCCCGACCCCACCCACCCCTCGGGGCAGCGGGTCGAGTTCACCATCGGACACGACAAGGCTGACGCCCCTGC
>NZ_CDXDOR010000012.1:0-20027 GCF_978021225.1 Frankia sp. CeTa3Moorea
GCTGTGGGGTGGGCCGCGGGAGTCTCCTGCGCTGCGGGAGCCGCGTCCCGCGACCGCGCGGCGTCCTGGATGTCCTGCTTGGTGACACGTCCACCCGGCCCGGTTCCCGCCACGGTCCCCAGGTCCACGCTGAGCTCGGCGGCCATCTTGCGCACGAGCGGGGTGACGTAGCGACCGATGCCGTCGCCGTTCCCGTTGGCGGCGGCCGGGATCTGGGCCGGGACCGGGGTGGGCTCCGGCTGACGAGCGAACGCCGGTGCCGGCGTGGGCGTCGGAGCGGGTGTCGAAGCGGGTGCGGGTGCGGGCGTCGGAGTGGGCGGAGGCGGAGGTGCCGCGGCAGCCGGCTTCACGGGTTCCGGCGCCGGCTCGGGTTCCGGTTCCGGCGCGGCGGGCGCCTGCGCGGCCTGCGCCGGTGCGGCGCCGCCACCCGCGGACCCGTTGTCGATCACCGCGAGCTCGACGCCGACCTCGACGGTCTCATCCTCGGCGACCTTGATCGAGCTGACGACACCGGAGGCGGGGGCGGGGATCTCGGTGTCGACCTTGTCGGTGCTGACCTCGAGCAGTGGCTCGTCGGTCTCGACGCGTTCACCCTCCTGCTTCAGCCACCGTGTGACGGTTCCCTCGGAGACACTCTCCCCGAGCCGGGGCATTCTGACAGATACAGACATGCGGAACGACTCCTTCGTCGCGTCCGGCATCTGCACCGCGCGGGCGGCCGGCCGGAGGCGCTCATGCTTGGCGTGGCCTGAATCCTGGGCGGATCGGGCCGCGGGGGTGGCGCGGGCAGGCACGATCCAGGGCGGTGCCCGCTAACCGTGGACGTGAAGGGGCTTGCCGGCCAGCGCCAGATGCGCCTCGCCGAGAGCCTCGGACAGCGTGGGATGCGGGTGGATGAGCTGGGCGACCTCGGCGGGGAACGCCTCCCAGTTGGTGATGAGCTGAGCCTCGGCGATGAGCTCGCCGACCCGGTCGCCGACCATGTGCACGCCCACCACCGGACCATCGGGGACCGCGATCAGAGTGACCGCACCGGAGGTCCTGAGGATCTGGGACTTGCCGTTGCCCGCCAGGTTGTAGGTGACCGTCTTGATCTCGCCGTACCGCTCCCTGGCGACCGCGGCGGTCAGGCCGACCGAGGCCACCTCCGGGTGGGAGTAGGTGACCCGCGGAACGTTGTCGTAGTCGACCGGCACCGGGCCCAGCCCGGCGAGCTGCTCTGCGACGAAGATGCCCTCGGCGAAGCCGACGTGGGCGAGCTGGAGCCCGGGCCGCAGGTCGCCCAGCGCGGACACGGTCGGAATGTTCGTGCGCAGCTGACGGTCGACCAGCACGTAGCCGCGGTCGGTCGCGATGCCGACCTCCTCGTAGCCGAGACCTTCCGAGACCGGTCCACGACCGACTGCGACGAGCAGCAGTTCGGCCTCGATGGTGGTCCCGTTCTCGAGGGACACCGTCACGCCTTGGTCGGTGGATTTCACCCCGGCGAACCGCGCGCCGAGATGCTGCTTGATGCCGCGCTTGCGGAAGGCGCGCTCCAGCAGCTTGGAGCTGGACTCGTCCTCGAGCGGGACGAGGTGCGGCAGCGCCTCGACGATGGTCACCTCGGCCCCGTAGGACCGCCAGACGGAGGCGAACTCGCATCCGATGGCTCCGGCGCCCAGTACCACCGCGGAGGCCGGCACACGGTCGAGGGTCAGGGCGTCATCGCTGGTGATGACCTTGTCGTGGTCGATGTCCAGGCCGGGCAGGGTCTTGGAGTACGAACCGGTCGCGAGCAGGACGTGCCGCCCCTCGATGACCCGGTCTCCGACGGCCACGGCGGTCGGGGAGACCAGCCGGCCGAATCCCTCGACGACCTCGATCCCCCGGGACTTGATCAGGCCGGTCAGCCCCTTGAAGAGCCCGGCGACGACCGAGTCCTTGTAGGAGTTGACCGTGGCCATGTCGATGCCGTCGAGGGTCGAGCGAACCCCGAAGGCCTCGCTTTCGTTGATGTTGTCAACGATCTCCGCCGAATGCAGCAGCGCCTTGGTCGGGATGCAACCTCGGTGCAGGCAGGTGCCGCCGAGCTTGTCCTTCTCGATCAGAACGACGCTCAGGTCGAGTTCCGCGGCGCGCAGCGCGGCGGCGTATCCGCCGCTGCCGCCACCGAGGATGACCAGGTCGACGGGACCGGCCGCTGAATTCGCCACGCCAGGGGTCCCTTCTCGTTGAATCCTGAGGTCTTGCTGGTGGTGCTGAGAGCATTACTCGTAGTGCCCGCTACGCTCAGCGGCGAAGCCGGTGGCGCGGTTGGCCGCCGCTCCCGACGGCGTTCCCGCCGCTGAGTGCGGCCGCCGAAGCAGGAGCGTCAAGCCACGACTCGCCTAGCCACGGCGACCGGATGCCAGTCTTTCACGTCGTGCGTCCACTGCCGCTCGGATGGGCGTGAGTGTGCTGCATTGCGCGATGCGCCAGCAACCGTTGTGTACCTACCTTCCTCCGCAGGTCAGCTCTCAGCCGGGGAACCGGTGGCCGAACCGGGGAAGGCCACCATCGCCGCGCGGTCCTGCGCCAGCTGGACAAGCGTGCGTACGATCATGCCGGTCCCCCCCTTGGGGGTGTGGCCGTAGGGCTCTCCACCGTTCCAGGAGGGACCGGCGATGTCGATGTGCGCCCAGGACACCTTCTCGGGGACGAACGAGGCGAGGAAGTGCGCGGCGACCAGCATGCCGCCATCCCGGTTGCCTCCCGGTGGCACGTTGGCGATGTCGGCCACTGTTGAGTCCAGTCCCTTGCGCAGATCCGGCGGAAGGGGCATCGGCCAGACGCTCTCGCCGGCGGCGGCGGCCGCCGCCGCGACCGCGTCCACCGCGGCCGCACGACCCATCAGCCCGCTCGTCCGGTGGCCGAGGGCGACAATCTGTGCGCCGGTCAGGGTGGCCACGTCCACGATCAGGTCCGGTGACTCCTCGTTGGCGCGGACGAGGGCGTCGGCGAGCACCAGCCGGCCCTCGGCGTCGGTGTTGAGCACCTCCACCCGGGTGCCGCCGCGCAGGGTGAGAACGTCGGAGGGACGGATCGCGTCGCCCGAGGGCATGTTCTCCGCGCAGGGCATCCAGCCGGTGAGAGTGATCGGGAGCTTGAGCCGGGCCGCGGCGATGACGGTGCCGAGCACCGCGGCCGCGCCCGCCATGTCGGTCTTCATCCATTCCATGGATGTCGACGGTTTCAGGGACAATCCCCCGGAATCGAAGGTGATGCCCTTGCCGACCAGCGCCAGCGCCGGCCGCTCGGATCCACCGCCGCGCCATTCCAGCCGCACCAGCCGCGGCGGATTCGCGGATCCCTGGCCGACACCGAGCAGGCCTCCGAAGCCGCCCTCGGCGAGCGTCACCTCGTCGAGGACCTCGACTGTCACGCCGGCGGCGGTGGCCCGCTCGACGGCGATGTCGGCGAGCAGGGCGGGGGACAGATGGCTCGGCGGAGTGTTCACCAGATCGCGGACCAGGGTGACCGCATCCGTGATGATGACGGCCCGGCGCAGTTCCTCTTCCGCCGTCGGGAGGCTCTGCTCGTCTACGAGCACCGTCAGCTCCTCGACGGGGCGTGGGCGGCCGTTCGCTGACGTGGTGCGCAGCCCGTCATAGGAGTAGGTGCCGAGCAACGCGCCTTCGGTCACGGCCCGCACCGACTCCGGCGTGACCGCGCCCGGCACGGCCGCCAGAGCGACGGCCACCCGCGCGGTCCCGGCGAGGGAGCGCACCGCGACCCCGGACGCCCGGCGTAGTGCCTCGGTGTCGATCGGCGTGGAGGACATCGGCGTGGAGGACGTGGCGAGGGGGCCCAGCCCGACCGCGAGGACCGTCGTGCAGGGCACGGCACCGAGGGTGGCGAAGCGGACCGTTTCGCCGGCCTTGCCGGTCGCGCCCAGCGAGGCAAGCACCTCCGTCAGCCGGCCGCCGAGCGCGGTGTCCAGGTCCGCCGCGCCCCCGGTCACGAGGAGCCCCTCGTCGCCGGTGGCGGTGCCGATCACCACCGCGTCCACATCGAGATCGGCGAGAGCGGCGGTACTGGGCACGATGGTGGTCATGCAGTGAGCGTATTGAACGGGACGTCTTCCCGGCGGTGATCCGGACGCCACCGGCGGGTGGCCGGAGGCCAGGCCCGCGGTCGTTTCGGCCAGTGCCGGCCTGATACTAGGCTGCTGGCCATGGCAGAGCTGCGTCGATCCCCAGAGCTGCGTCGATCCCCGCTGTACGACCGGCACGTCGAGCTGGGCGCGAAGATGGCCGGGTTCGGTGGCTGGGAGATGCCGATCGAGTACGCCGGCCGCGGGGTGCTCGCCGAGCACCAGGCGGTCCGCGGCGCGGTCGGGATCTTCGATGTCAGCCATCTCGGCAAGGCCAGGATCGCCGGCCCCGGCGCCGCCGCCTTCGTCAACGCCTGCCTGACCAACGACCTGCGCCGGATCGGCCCCGGCCAGGCGCAGTACACCTTGTGCTGCGAGGAGACCGGCGGGGTCGTCGACGATCTGATCGCCTACCTGTACTCCGGCGAGGAGGTCTTCCTCGTCCCGAACGCCGCGAACACCGCACAGGTCGTCGCTCGCCTCGCCGCGGCGGCGCCGGCGGGCGTGTCCGTCACCGACCTGCACACCGGGTACGGCGTGGTGGCGGTCCAGGGACCGGCCTGCGCCGACCTGCTCGGCGCCCTCGGCCTGCCCACCGGCGGGACGTACATGAGTTTCGTCGACGCGGAGTGGAAGGGCCATCCGGTGATCGTGTGCCGGTCGGGCTACACCGGGGAGCGAGGCTACGAGTTGTTGCCCCGTTGGGACGACACCCCTGCGCTATGGGATGCGCTGTTCGCGGCAGGTGAGCCGCTCGGCGTCGTGCCGGTCGGCCTCGGCGCCCGCGACACGCTGCGGACCGAGATGGGGTATCCGCTGCATGGCCAGGACCTCTCCTTGTCGATCACGCCGGTCCAGGCCCGCTCCGGATGGGCCGTTGGCTGGGACAAGGATCGCTTCTGGGGACGCGACGCCCTGCTCGCGGAGCGGTCCGCCGGCGCCTCCCGCCTGCTGTGGGGGCTGCGGTCCACCGGCCGGGCGATTCCCCGTCCGCACATGACCGTGACCTCCGCGGCTGGTGCCACGGTCGGTGAGGTCACCAGCGGCACGTTCTCTCCGACGCTGCGCCAGGGGATCGGACTCGCCCTGCTGGACCGGTCCGTGCAGGCGGGCGACACGGTGAACGTCGACGTCCGGGGCCGTCCGAGTCCCATGACGGTTGTCCGGCCGCCGTTCGTCGGGTCCTCGCCCACGTAGCCCAGCCGCCGGGCGGGCCTGCCCGGCGGGCCCGCCCGGCGGACTCCAGCGGGCGGCGTCCGCCGCGCTGTCAGTGCAGGCCGAGGGCGTGCAGGACGGGCGTCGGGATCGTCATGGCCATGGCGAGCAGGGTCGCCGCCGCGGTGATCTCGATAAGCCCGCCGAGGATGTCTCCGGTGATCCCGCCGAAGCGCGTGAGCAGATACCGCCGGAGCAGGAACGAGACGCCTGTCCCGACCCAGACCGCGAGGACCGCTCGCAGTGCCCGGCCGGGGTCGCCGCCGTCGAAGTCCAGCAGTCCGGCCAGCGCCGCGACGGCGCAGACCGCCAGGAAGGACAGCACCGCGTCCCGGGTCCGCACGGTTCCCGCGACCAGCGCACCGAGGCCATCCGGCCGAGCCGGCGGGATGGCGCCGGTACAGGCCAGGGTGGCCGCGAGCCTGCTGGTCATCGCGGCGACCAGAATCGACAGCGTGCCGCGATGCGCCGAGATCGTCGTGCTCAGGGCCCCGACCTGGAGCAGCACCACGAACAGGACAATGATCGCTCCGAAGGCTCCGATGGTCGACTCGCGCATGATCTCCAAGGCGCGATCCCTGCCCCGCGTTCGCCAGGCGCCGAGCCCGTCCCCGAGATCGGCCAGCCCGTCGAGATGCAGGCCCCGGGTGACCAGAGCGAGCACCGCGACGCCGACGACGGCCGGCAGCAGGGTCTGGGTGCGCTGACCGGGAACCGCCGTGACGATCCGGGTGGCGAACACCGCACTGCCGGCAAGCAGCCCCAAGGCCAGGCCGACGAAGGGTGCCAGGGCCATCGCCCGGCCCGCGAGCCGCCGGTCGGTGTGCTCCGGGCCCCGCAGCGGCAGGACGGTGAGCAGCGTGAATGCTGTTCTCGCCTCGAGCATCACGGGGCACCGGCCGCGGGGCCCGAGTCCTCCTGGCTGCCGCTGACCTCGGCTTCCCCGCCGACCTCGGCTTTCCCGCTGACACCGGCCTGGTCGAACGTCGCCATCTCGGCCAGTGTGGCCTGGGCCGCCCGCAGGAACGGAACGGCGAGGAGCGCACCGGTACTCTCCCCGAGACGCAGGCCGGCGTCGATCAGGGGGGTCAGACCGAGTGCGTCCAGTGCGATTCCCTGGGCGGGCTCGGTGGACCGGGTGCCGGCCACCCACCACTGGTTTGCTCCCGGGGCGATCCGCTCCGCGGCCAGTGCCGCCGCGCAGACGATCACACCGTCGAGGATGACCGGCGTCCGTCGCACGGCGGACTGCACCAGCAGCCCGGCCAGGGCGAGCAGATCGGCTCCACCGACGACCCGCAGCACCGAATGCGCGTCGCCGGTGAACAGCCGGCCGCGCCGCATCGCGTCCCGGATCGCGGTCGTCTTGATCATCCAGCGTTGGTCGTCGATCCCCGTCCCGCGGCCGACCACCTCGATCGGCTCCCGGTCGCACAGCAGCGCCACGATGGTGGCTGCGGGGGTTGTGTTGCCGATCCCCATCTCGCCGGGAACAAGCAGGTCCGCGCCCGCGTCGATCTCCTCATCCGCGATGAGTCGGCCGACGGCGAACGCGGCGTCCGCCTCCGCGACCGACAGCGCATCGGTGCGGTCGATCCGTCCGCTCGACCGTCGCACCCGATAGCGCTCCGGTGCGGCCGATCCATCCACCCCGCCCGGCGTGAGGGGCCGCGCGGTGTCCACGGACACGTCCACCACGCGCACGGCGGCCCCGACCTGGCGGGCCAGCACGTTGACCGCCGCGCCGCCCGCGGCGAAGGTCGAGACCATCTGGGCGGTCACGTCGCTGGGGAAGGCGGACACCCCGGCCTGGGCGACACCGTGGTCGCCGGCGATCACGACCGCCCGGATCCGGGCGAAGGGACGGGGCGGGCAGGTCGCCTGTGCGCCGGCGAGCCAGATGGACAGATCCTCGAGCCGGCCCAGCGCCCCGGGTGGCTTGGTCAGTTCGGTCTGCCGCTGGCGAGCCGCCGCCATCGCGTCGGAGTCCAGCGGGGGAACGGCGGGAACGGCGCTGCCTGACGCATCGGGATCCACGGGATCCTTACTACCTGATCCGCTCGGTCGGCAACGCACCACATCCCCGATCCCCGCGAAGGTACCTCCCAGTGGTCCCCGTACCGCATGATTGTGCCGATCGGCGCGGCCGGGACGGTTGGTCCTTGCCGGCGTGGCTGGCAAAGGCTGGTTGTGGAGGCTGCGGGCTGTTGAGATCGGGTACTTTGCCGGATGTGTCAGCGCCCGCGGTGCCGGTGCCGGCCGTTCCCATTGGGGGAGCGGCGGGCGGGCACGAACGCCGGGTGTTCCTGAGCCACACCGCTGAGCTGCGTCGTTTTCCGCGGGACCGCTCGTTCGTGGCGGCGGCCGAACGTGCTGTCGCGCTGGCCGGGGACCGGGTCATCGACATGGCGTACTTCGGGGCTCGCGACGACGATCCGGCGGAGTTCTGCATCCGCGCTGTCCGCTCGTCCGATGTCTACATCGGCCTCATCGGCTTCCGTTACGGCTCCCCGGTGCCCGGCCGGCCGCAGGTCTCGTACACCGAGCTGGAGTTCGACACGGCAACCGCCGCCGGGATCCCCCGCCTGGTGTTCCTCCTCGACTACTACGCCGAGGTGCCGTTCGGAGACTTCGTCGACGATCTGCATCCCGCTCGCCAGAAGCGCTTCCGTGCCCGGCTGCGGGAATCGGGCATCATCACGACCGACTTCCGCAACGCGGGTGACCTGGAGACCGCCGTCCTCGACGCCCTGGTGAAGCTGCGGGAGAGCCAGCGCCGGGAGGCGGCCGCGGGCAGGTCGTTCCTGGCGGGGCCGTCCACCGCGGTGGACCAGGCGGAATCGGAAAGACGACCCTGGCTCAGCAGGTCTGTCGGCGTCCGGAGATCGCCAGGCGGTTCGGCGGTGGCGTGCTGTGGGTGACGATCGGGGAGTCGCTCGGCGGCGCGCACCTCGCCGACCGGGTCAATGATCTCAGTGAGGCGCTCTCGGGTCTTCGTCCCGCCCTCTCCGATCCCGAGCAGGCCGGTTTTCATCTCGGCACGCTGCTCGGCGACGAGCCCCGGCTTCTCATCGTCGACGACGTGTGGGAACGCGCCCAGCTCCGCCCCTTCCTGCAGGGCGGTCCGAACACGGTGCGGCTGGTCACCACGCGGCTGCGCGACCTTGCTCCCCGGGCCCGCATGGTTGAGATGCCGACCATGGCCCACGGTGAGGCGATGGCGCTGCTGCTGCGGGACGTCGGCGGTGGTGTGCCGGCGGAGGCCGCGGCGCGGCTGCTGGTCGTCACCGGTCGGTGGCCGATGCTGCTGAGCCTGGTGAACCGGGCCCTGGTGCGGCACATTCGGGATGGGATGACCGTGCCGCGGGCCGTCGAGCGGGTGCTGCGCCGCCTCGAGCGGCGCGGTCCGACCGGGCTTGACGTCAGCCGGGCGGCGGACCGGAACGAGGCCGTGGAGGTGACCCTGGGGGCGAGCCTCGGGCTGCTCACCGGGCATCGGCTGGAGCGTTATCTCGAGCTCGCCGTGTTTCCCGAGGACGTCGAGATTCCCCGGGAGGTACTCGAGGCGTACTGGGGAGCCACCGGCGACCTCGATCCGGACGAGGTCGACGATCTCTGCCAGGAGCTCGCGGACCTGTCCCTGGTCGTCGCCGCTCTGTCCGCCGTCACCGCCGTCACCGCTGGGACGTTGTGAGCGGAGATTCTGTCTTTCAGGTCCCCGTCTCCGGCGCGGCGCTGCGCTGCTGCGTGCCGGCGCCGGACGGAAGCTGGATCGCCGTCGCGGGTGACGACTCCGTCATCCGGATCTGTGATGCCACGACCGGAGCCCCGAGGTTGACCCTCACGGGCCATGCCGGATCCGTACTCTCGCTGACCGTCGCTCCAGACGGTAGCTGGCTCGGATCGTCGGGGCAGGACGGAACAGTCCGCCGATGGTCAATGCCCGCCGGCCGGCAGGACCGCGTGATCAGCGATGGTGCCGGGTCCGTGCGGTGCGCCGCGGTCGGCCCGGGTGGCCGCCTCCGGTTGTGGGCAACCGACGTCACCCTGCCCAAGCCCGCCGCGAGTGGCCGGGACGAGGCGATGCGGGGCTGCGCCGTGGTGGTCCCCCGCGGGCGGGACGCGCCCACCCTGGTTGTCGCCTACTCCGACGACGGCACCGCGACCGCCTGGGATCTGGCCAGGGGAGAGCCAGGCGCGGCGAGCAGTGGCGGTCGTGTCCAGCAGGCCCGCGGGTCGGTGGCCGCACCCGACGGTTCCTGGGCGGTCGTACCCGTGGACACGAAGGCGGTCGGGCTGTGGGATCCCGTCACCGCTGTGGGAGACCGAGGGGGGCGAGTGGCTGGCCACCTTTGCTGCCGCCACCGCTGCCGCGTCGAGCGGTTCCGAGGATCCCCGCGGTCTGGTGGGCTCTGTTGATCAGGCGGGTCATCGCGGTCCGGTGCAGGCCTGCGCGGTCAGCCCGGACGGCAGGTGGCTGGCCTCGGGCGGCAATGACCGCACCATGCGGTTGTGGGACGTGGCGACGTTGGAGCAGCGGGCTGTGCTCACCGGCCACACCGACAACGTGCTGGGCGTGGGGATCTCCCCGGATGGCGCGCTGGTGGCCTCCGCGGGAGCCGACCACACCGTGCGGGTCTGGCGGGTGAGCGACGGCGCGGCGGTGGCGACGCTCATCGGACACGTCCACACCGTGCGCGACGCGGCCTTCTCTCCGGACGGGGCGTGGCTCGCCACCGCGGGCGGCGACGGCGCGCTGCGCATCTGGGACACCTCGACCTGGCGATGCGCCACCATGATGCGTTTCGAGGGCGCGGCCCGGTCCTGCCGGTGGCTTCCCGCGACCGAACCGGCCGGTCTCATCGTGGCCTGCTCGGCCGGGCTCTATCGCTACGACTTCCTCACGGGAGGATTCGTCCCGTGAGGACTCGTCCCGTGAGGACGCTATGACCGCTCGTGCGGGAACGGTCGCAGCCGGAGGGGGATGCCCGCGACCACCTGCCACACCTCGTCGGCCTCGGCCGCGAGATCGGCGTTGAGACGGCCGAGCGCGTCGCGGAACCGGCGGCCGGCCTCGGCCGGGGGAACGACCCCGGAACCGGCCTCGTCCGTGACCGCGACGACCCGGCGGCCGGTGGCCCGCCAGGCGTCAACGAGCTCCTCCGCGCGGATGCGCAACTCGTCCGGACGGTCCAGCCAGGCGCCGACCCACAGCCCCAGACCGTCGATGAGCAGCGGTGGTCCGGGAGAGCGCAACAGGGGGACCAGATCGACCGTCTCCACGGTCGTCCAGGCGGCCGGGCGCCGCCGCCGGTGCGCGGCGATCCGCTCGGACCACTCGGCGTCGGCCGGATCAGGCGGCGCCGATGTCGCCACGTAGACCACCTCCGGTTCGGCGAGCAGCCGGCGTTCGGCCTCAGCCGACTTCCCCGACCGGGCACCCCCCGTGATCAGGACTCGGTGTGGTGCCGGGAACACCGGGCGCTGCCACCGCCCTGGTGCCCGTGGTGGCTGTGCTGGCTGAGACGGCTGTGGTGGCTGCCGCCGGGCGGCCGGGACGATATCATAGACGGTCCCGTCCGCCGGTGCCAGCGCGCCGGCGAGCTGGAGCCGGCGGGCCAGTTCGTCGCCGGGCGGGTTGCGGTGACTCAGATGAACGGCCAGTACCAGGGTGCTCGGCACCACGGCGCCGCGGCGGCGCAGCTCGGCCACGAGCTGACCGAAGGTATCGAGGTCAAGGTGCTCGCCGAACCCCGGCCGGTCGCCGTTGTTCTCCTCCAGCAACACGACGTCGTAGGCGCGGCCGGTGACCGCCTCGAGCGTCTCCGCCGGCAGCGGCGCCGCGGTGTCGCAGCCGTACAGCAGGCGTCCACCGTCCGGCGCCGTCACGTCGTAGAGCACGGCCGGCCCGATGCTCGCGTCACCGTGCCGGGCGGCGACCGGTCGAACGAGGTAACCCCGATCGCTCGGGGACTCCTGATCCTCCGCGGATCCCCGGTCCTCCGCGGCCTGCCGATCGTCCCCGCCGAGGCGCAGGGGCCCGGGTGCCGTCGGCGTGCCCCCGGGCACCACGGCGATCAGCCGCAGCGGCGAGCCGTCCCGGTCCGGATCGGAGCGCTCCCAGCGAGCCAGGAACTCCCGGCACGCCGCCAGCGCCGCCGGCGGACCGACCACGTCGAGGGGCCGTCCCGCGGCTGTCGACCACGAGCGCCACATCAGGCTCTCGGGCCCCAGATGATCTGGATGGGCGTGGCTGATCAGCAGATGACGCAGCCCCGACAGGCGTACTCCGAGCCGGGCAGCGGTCCGGGGCACGTCGGGACCACAGTCGATCAGCAGGGCGTCGTCGATCAGAACGGCCGTCTGCCCGCGTACTTCGTGTTCCCTGGCCCAGGCACAGGATGCGCAGTCGCACCACGGGTTGGGCCAGCCGTCCGCCGAGCCGGTGCCGAGCAGCGTCACCTTCATCGTGTTCCGTCTCCCGGATCCCGTTGCGCCCCGGATCCCCCGGGGTCTCCGCCTCTCCGGGTTCTCAAGCCTGCCAGGCTCCGTGGCCTCCGGAACCTCAGACGTGCGGGTGGCGCTTGCGCTCCCACAGGGTCATGAGGGTGAGCACCACCGCCAGCAGGAAGATCGCCGCGAAGGTGACGAGAGTGGCGGCCCACCAGGTCAGGGGCGCGTCCTCGTGTTCCACGGAGTCGGCCACGATGGCCGCTGCGTTGTAGACGGTCGTTCCCACGCGGGTTCTTCCTCCTTGTACCGACATCCTGCTCACGCAGACGTGCCTGTCGTGCGGACCTGCCTTCGACGCGGCTGTGCTCACCGTGCGGACCTGCCGCCGGCTCGCGCGACCGGCGATGACCGGTGACGCCGGCTTCGCGATCGCGGTGGTCGCGGTGCTGTCCGGGCATCCACCAGAACTGACGTTACCGGCGTTCACGACATCCTGGCGCGGGTATCGCCGACCGCGCCAGTAGCACGGGCCGACCGGACCCGGGCCCGCGGGCCGGTCGACCAGTGCCACGATGGATCATCGGCCCTGGGATGGGGCCGGGAGTCCCGCGTCGGCGGGGTGCACACGGTTGGATGGGGCGACCGGCCGGCGCACTGGCCGATCACGGCCGGCGGTTCCAGCGCGGGCCGCCCGGGTGGGAAGGACACACTCATGACCTGGACCTGGCGCTACGAAGGCGATGACGGCACCATCACGATGGTCGGCGGGGACTCGACCTCCGAGTCGTTCACCAGCCAGGGAGACGCTGAGACGTGGCTCGGGGAGACCTGGCGTGACCTGCTCGATGCGGGGGTGGCGCAGGTGACGCTCCTCGATGCCGGCCGTCGCATCTACGGGCCGATGAGCCTGCGCCCGGTGACCTGAGCCGCCTCCGCCCGTGCCGGTCCCGACCGTGCCGGTCCCGATTCGTGCCGACCGAACCACCTCTTGACGAGAGGTCGGCTAACAATGTTAGCTGGCAGCGTTGGCTAACGACGTTGGCTAACGACGCTAGCCTGTCCGATGGTTCGGCCGGCCGAACCATCGAGATCGCTCAGGCCGGCGCCGGGCCGCTCCGGTCGGCAGAGAGGGTGCAGATCTTGACCGAGCACAACAACCCGTCCACTCCGGCTGAAGCGCATTACCTCGCCCCCGGATGGTTCACTCGTAACGTGGCCAACCGCGCCGTCGCGGCGTTGACCCGGGCGGGGATCAGCCTCCTGGGCAGCCGGATCCTCGAGGTACGCGGCCGGATCAGCAGCGAGCCGCGCCGGACCCCGGTGAACCTGCTCATCTTCGACGGGCAGCAGTACCTGGTCTCGGCGCGAGGGCACGGTCAGTGGGTGCGTAATCTGCGCGTGGCCCAGGGCGAGCTGTACCTGCTGCGTGGCCGGTCGCGCACGCGTTACTCCGCGATCGAGCTGGATCCGGCGGCGAGCGTCGCCGTGCTGCGGGCCTACCTGCGGCGGTGGAAGGCCGAGGTCGGCGCCTTCTTCGACGGGGTCGGGCCGGGCTCGTCCGATGAGGAGATCCGTCGGATCGCGCCCCGCCATCCCGTCTTCGTGATCACGCCGGCGTGAACACAGGGACGGCAACCTCACCGGTGCGGGCGGAATCCGGGCCGGCGCCGGCGCGGGGACCACGGTCGGTGGCGGAGGTGCGGCCGGCCGGCGAGCCGCCGTTGCCCAGGATCGCGCCCCGCCCGGTCCTGGGCCCCGTCTCGCCGCGGGTCACCGAGATCATCATGGTCGCGCGAGGGGTGCTGGAGACCGAGGGGGCGGGGGCGCTGACGATGCGCCGGATCGGTGATCTCCTCGGTATCCGGGCGCCGTCGCTGTACAAGCATCTCGCGGGCAAGCCGCAGCTCGAGGCCAAGCTGATCGAGACCATGCTCATGGAGATCGGGGAGCTGCTCCACGACGTGGTCGACCGCAGCGGTTCCGCGGAGGTGGTCCCGGCCCTGCTGGCCGCGTACCGGGGCTATGCCCGAGCCCATCCGAACCTCTACCGCCTGGTCACCGCCGGTTCGCTGACCCGTCGGCTACTGAGCGCCGACGTCGAGGACTGGGCGGGGGAGCCGTTCTACCGGGCGGCCGGGGAACCCTATCTCGCGCAGGCCCTGTGGGCCGCCGCGCACGGCATGATGATCCTCGAACTGGACGGCCGCTACCTGCCAGGATCCGATCTCGACCGGACCTGGCAGGCGCTGGCCTCCGCTTTCCGCCGAACCGGCCCGGCCGACGACCAGCCTGGCTGATCCGATCCGATCCGGTTCGGGGCAGCCGGCGGGCCCGGGGCCAGGCCTGGAGGCAGGCCCGGGTCAGGCCCGGGTGACGACCTTGGCGAGCACGTCGTCGATCCGATCGAGCAGCACCGCGTCGAGCGTCACGCCGGCAGCCTTGACGTTCTCCCGTACCTGCTCCGGCCGGGACGCGCCGATGATCGCTGAGGCGACGTTGTCGTTCTGCAGCACCCAGGCGACGGCGAGCTGCGCCATCGACAGCCCGGCGTCCGCGGCGATCGGCCGCAGCTCCTGCACCGCGGTCAGCACGTCGTCGCGCAGCAGCCGGGAGATGAAGGTGGAACCGGTTCCACCGGTGGCCCGGCTGCCGGTCGGCGGTGGCTGACCGGGCAGGTACTTGCCGGTGAGCACGCCCTGGGCGATCGGCGACCAGACGATCTGGGAGATCCCGGCCTTCCGGCTGACGGGCACGATGTCGGCCTCGATGGTCCGCCACAGCATCGAGTACTGCGGCTGGTTGGAGATGATGCGGTCCAGCCCCAGCTCGCCGGCCAGCCGGACGGCGTCGCTGATCTGCTCGGCGCTCCACTCGGACACGCCGACGTAGAGCACTTTGCCGGCGCGGACGAGGTCGTCGAAGGCCCGGAGGGTCTCCTCGACCGGCACCGTTGGGTCGTACCGGTGTGCCTGGTAGAGGTCGAGGTGGTCGGTGCGCAGACGGCGCAGCGAGGCGTGCGCGGACTCGATGATGTGCTTGCGACCGAGGCCCTTGTCGTTCTCGCCCGGGCCGGTGGGCCAGTAGACCTTGGTGAACAGCTCGTAGGACTCCCGGCGCACGCCCTGCAGCGCCTCGCCCAGGACGCTCTCGGCGCGGGTACCGGCGTAGACGTCCGCGGTGTCGAATGTGGTGATGCCCTCGTCGAGGGCGGCACGCACACAGGCGGTCGCCGCATCCGCCTCGATCTGGTCACCATGGGTGATCCAGTTGCCGTAGGAGATCTCACTGACCGACAGGCCGCTGCGCCCGAGACGTCGATGCTTCACGTGACGACCTTAGCCGTCGGCCCTGGCCGTCGGCCATGACCGTCGATCAGGGGCGCGGGCCGGAGCGGGAGACCCGCGGGCGGGGGAGTCGCCAGCGCCGCGGCAGTAGCGCGCGCTGCACGGCGTAGGCCCGCACCCGCACCCGGGAGTCCGGGTACTTCTCCGCGACGCGCCGGCTCACCTGCCAGGAGAGCAGGAGCGAGTCGATGACGACCGCGACGATCCCGAGCAGCATCAGCAGGGTCGCGGCCAGCTTGATCGATGCGTTCGGGACCAGTCCGCCGACGAAGTAGACGATGGCGATCGGCAGGAAGAACGACCCGACGTTGATCCGCGTGTCCACGAAGTCGCGGGCCAGCACGCGCTCGGGCGCGCGTTCACGCGGTGGCAGCCGGCTGACGTCGCCGGACATCATCGCCGCGCGGTACTCCTGGCTCTGCCTGCGTCGCGCGGCCCGCGCCTCCTGCTTGTTCGCCGGGGCGCCGAGCGCCCCACCGGGCTTCGTACGGGCGGCCCGCGCCTCCGCCCGGCGGGGCGTGGGCCGGCCCTTGGCCGCCGTGCGCCGCGGATCGGCGACCTTCTCCTGTTCGGCCCTCTCCACCTGCTCGGCGATCGGATCCCCGGCGATGGCATCGGAGCCGGCATCGGAGCCGGCGGAGCCGCGTCGTTTCAGCAGGGCCATCAGGGCAGCGCCAACATCTGGTCGAGAGCCTTCCGGGCATAGGTGGCCATGTCCGGGTCGACGGTGACGCGGTTCACCGTCTCACCCCGCACGAGGGACTCCAGCGCCCACACGAGGTGGGGCATGTCGATCCGGTTCATGGTGGAACAGAAACACACCGTACGGTCCAGGAAGACGACGGTCTGGTCAGGGTGCCTCGTCGCCAGCCGCTGCACCAGGTTCAGCTCGGTACCGATCGCGAACGCCGATCCGGCGGGAGCGGCATCGACGACCGAGATGATGTACTCGGTCGAGCCGACGAGGTCGGCCGCGGTGACGACCTCCCGCCGGCACTCCGGGTGGGCGAGCACCGTCACCCCGGGGATCCGGCGGCGGACTTCGTCGACACTATCGCGGGTGAACCGGCCGTGTACCGAGCAGTGACCCCGCCAGAGGATCATCTTCGCCTCGCGCAGCTGCCGGCTGGTCAGTCCTCCCGAGGGCGTGCGGGGGTCGTAGACGACGCAGTCCTGCTCGCTCATCCCCAGCTCCCCGATGGCGGTGTTGCGGCCGAGGTGCTGGTCCGGCAGGAAGAGCACCCGGGCGCCCCCGCGCTCGCCGAAGGCCCACTCCAGCGCGCGCCTGGCGTTCGACGACGTGCAGATCGTCCCGTCGTGGCGCCCGGTGAACGCCTTGATCGCGGCCGAGGAGTTCATGTAGCTCACTGGAACGGTGCCGGCGGCGACTCCCGCGTCGAGCAGATCGTCCCAGGCCTGCTCGACCTGCTCGGCTGTGGCCATGTCCGCCATCGAGCAGCCGGCGGCAAGGTCCGGCAGGATCACCTGCTGGTGCGCGCCGGTGAGGATGTCGGCGCTTTCCGCCATGAAGTGCACGCCGCAGAAGACGATCGCCTCGGCCTGCGGCCGCGCGGCGGCCTGCTGGGCCAGCTTGAACGAGTCGCCGGTCACGTCGGCGAAAGCGATGACCTCGTCGCGTTGGTAGTGGTGCCCGAGGATGAACGCCCGATCACCCAGCGCCCGCTTCGCCGCCGCGGCGCGGGCTGTGAGGGTCGGATCGGCCGCCGGGGGGAGTTCACCCGGACAGTCCACGCCACGCTCGCTGGCCGGGTCGGCCTGGCGTCCGAGTAGCAGCAGGGCCAGCGGTGACGGAGTCACACCGACCCGGTCGAGGGCCGGGTCGCGAGCAGGGATCGGGTCGCGAGCAGGGATCGGGTCGCGCCGCAGGGCCGGGTTGGTGGTCATGGCACTCCTCCGGTCGACCGGCCCTCGGCCTGGCCGCCTCGTCGTCCGCGGCGGCCGATCGAACGATCCCGCCGGGCCCGTCCACGAATGGTCGATGAGACTCTAACTCCCGGCGCCATCGTATGCCGAGCTCTTCGTGGTCAGCTGGCGGCCAGACGAAGGTCACTAACGTGAACGGGAGTGACCACCGTCTCCAAGCATGGTCGGGATCTCGACGTGGTTGGCCCGCGCCGGCATCGCTACCATAGGAAGCGGATCCCGGCCGACGGTGTTGGGCATGGATGTCGGCACAGTGGCAGTGCCGTGCCCGGGGGGTGTGCGCCGGATGGTCGGCGGCGCCCTGCGTACAAGTCAACCGGAACTAGTGGCCTGGCTTGCCAGGCACGTCCACCAAGGGCAGGAGTAGTCCCTATGACCGTTCAGGACACCACGGCACCCGCGACGCAGTCCTCGAGCGTCGTCCTCACCGACACCGCCGCAGGCAAGGTGAAGACCCTGCTTGAGCAGGAGGGTCGGGATGACCTCAAGCTGCGTATCGCGGTGCAGCCCGGAGGCTGCTCGGGCATGCGCTACCAGCTGTTCTTCGACGAGCGGTCCCTCGACGGCGACACCGTCCTCGACTTCTCCGGTGTCAAGGTGGCGGTGGACCGGATGAGTGCCCCGTACCTCGGCGGGGCGACGATCGACTTCGTCGACACGATCGAGAAGCAGGGTTTCACCATCGATAACCCGAACGCCCAGGGTTCCTGCGCCTGCGGCGACTCGTTCCACTGATGCGCTGAGCACCGGGCCGCGCCTCCTGCTCGGGCCGCGTCTCGGCGCGAGCCCCGGGGCGCGGTTCGGTGACCGGTTGATCAGACCGGAACGTTCGGGAGAGCCCGGTCCGACCTTTGTTCGTCGGACCGGGCTCTCCCGCATGTGTTGTGTCGGTGTCCGCTTGTGTCGGTATCCGTCGTTTCCATTGCCTGCGGGTCCATTGCCTGCGGGCCGCCGGAATCACGGGACACCGCGATCTGACGCCTCCGTAATGACGCGCGTGAACCAGCGCGAGCCGGTGGTTCCGGGCTTCGGGGCAGGCCGGTAAGCTCCTTGATCGTGCGTATCGCCGTGACTGGTTCCATCGCCTCCGACCACCTCATGCGCTTTCCTGGAAGGTTCGCCGAGCAGTTGCTCGCCGACCAGCTTGAGCGGGTCTCGCTGTCCTTCCTCGTCGACGAGCTCGTGATCCGGCGGGGCGGAGTGGCGGCCAACATCGCCTTCGGCCTGGGCCGGCTGGGCCTGCGCCCGATCCTCGTCGGCGCGGTCGGCGAGGACTTCGCCGACTACCGTTCCTGGCTCGACCGGCACGGCGTGGACACCGCCTCCGTGCGGGTCAGCGAGATCGCGCACACCGCGCGGTTCGTCTGCACCACCGACGAGGACCTCAACCAGATCGCGTCCTTCTACCCGGGTGCGATGAGTGAGGCCGCCGACATCGAGCTGAGGCCGATCGCCGAGCGGTTCGGCGGCCTGGACATGGTGATCGTCAGCCCCAACGACCCCGGGGCGATGCTGCGCCACAGCGAGGAGTGCCGGCAGCGGGGATATCCGTTCGCGGCGGACATCTCCCAGCAGCTCGCGATCATGGAGGGCCCGCAGATCCGCGAGCTCGTCGTCGGTGCGGCCTACCTGTTCTGTAACGAGTACGAGAAGGCGCTGCTCGCCAGCAAGACCGGCTGGTCGGACGAGGAGATCCTGGCCAGGGTCGGCGTCCGGGTGACCACGCACGGCAAGGATGGTGCGGTCATCGAGGCCCCGGAGAGCGACCCCATCCGGGTCCCGGTCGTTCCCGCCCGCGCCACCCCGGATCCCACCGGAGTCGGGGACGCCTTCCGGGCTGGGTTCTTCGCCGGCCGGTCCTGGGACCTCTCGCTCGAACGCTCCGCCCAGGTCGGCTCCCTGCTCGCCACCCTGGTCCTGGAGACGATCGGCACCCAGGAGTACACGGTGGAGCCGTCGGAGGTGCTTAAGCGTCTCACCGAGGCCTACGGTTCCGACGCCGCCGCCGAGATCGCCGAGCGTCTGCCGACAATCTGAGCCGGAAGATTATACAAGCCGCCGGATGACGAACGCCTCCCCGCCCTCCGGGAGCGGGGAGACGCCCACCAGCTCCTGACCCCGCAGCCGGCACCAGGCCACGACGTCCGCGCCGGCGGCGGGATCGTCGGCCCAGAGCGTGATGGTGCCGGTCACCGGAATCCCGCCGAAGGCGCGGGCCAGATCGATGATCGGCAGCGGGCAGCGCCGTCCCCGCGAGTCGACCGTGTGCGGCTGTTCCGTCATCGGATTGTCGGCGTCAAAGCCCGGCGGCGCCCAGCCGGTCCCGCACGGCGCGCACGGCCGCGGGCAGCGCCGTCAGCAGGGCGTCGAGGTCGGCCCGGGTCGACTCGCGGCCGAAGGAGATCCGCAGGTTGCCGTGCGTCAACGCGCCCATGGCGACCAGGACATGGCTCGGGGCCAGGGTGTCGGATGTGCAGCTCGACCCGGAGCTCACGGCGATTCCGGCCCGGTCGAGCTCGGTCAGCAGTGCCTCGCCCTCGACGTAGAGGCAGGAGAACGCGCTGATGTGCGGAACCGTCGCTGCCCGGTCCGGGTCGCCGAGTAGTTCCACGCCGTCGACGAGTTCGGGCAGCCGGCGGCGCAGCTCGGCCACGTAGCCGGCGAGCCGGGGCGCCTCCGCGGCGAGTTCACCCGCTCGGGCGCTCAGCGCCGTGGCGGCGGCGGCGACGGCGGGGACGTTCGGATAGCCCGCAACCCGACCGCCCTCCCGCTCGTCGACGGGACCGGGACTGCGCCAGCGGGTCCCGGTGCGCACGGCGAGAACGCCCACCCCAGGTGGTCCGCCGAACTTGTGGGCACTCGCGGTGAGCAGATCCACCCCGAGGTCGGCCAGGTCGACGGGGATGTGGCCGACTGTCACGGCGGCATCGGTGTGCAGCGGCACCCCGGCGGCGCGC
>NZ_CDXDOR010000012.1:20193-22879 GCF_978021225.1 Frankia sp. CeTa3Moorea
GCGCGCCGCCGGGCCGCCGCCGTGCCCAACAGGGCTAGATGCGCCGCCGCCGACCCGCTCGCGGGAAAACTGATCTCGTCCGGCCGGGCCCCGAGTACGCTCGCGACGGTCTCGCGCGCCGCGTCGAGCAGCATGCGCGCCCGGCGGCCCTCCCGATACAACCGTGCCGGGTCGGCCCAACCATCCTGAAGGGCCATTAGCAGAGTCTCGCGCGCGGCAGGGTGCAGCGGCGTGGTCGACGCGTGGTCGAGATAGGCCGGCACCTGTGAAACGGTACGCCGTGAACGGCCGGGAGGGGCGTGCGTCACAGGCGCTGACGGGGGCCTGAGGCGAGAAGGTTCGCGGCCGCTGAGATACGCTGCTGCCGCACCATCTACAGCGTGTCGAAGACAGCATGTCGTCCGGTTGGATCGGCGGGGCGACATGGCGTTTCCAGGGGGTCTCGCGCGCGGGGACGAACGCTGTCCGCCCCCGCGGCCGCGCGGCCCGCTCGTCGTGGGAGGCAGGACCTGGTGAGGAGATCCTTCGGTCGGACCCGGCCGTCGCTCGCGGATGTCGAGGACACGCCGACGACGCCGGCTGGCTCCGACACACGCGCAGCCGCGGTGTCCGCGGTCGGCGTGCACGGGACGCGGCACATCCGGCCGCTTCGGCGTGTCCTGCGTCTCAGTGCCGCGCTCGCTGTCGTGGGGATCATGGCGACCGCCTGCGACAGGCCCACATTCGGCTATCCCGAGGGCGTGACGAACCACACGCCGCGCCTTCTCAACATCTGGCAGGGTTCGGCGATCGCGGCGCTCGCCGTCGGTGTGCTCGTCTGGGGAATGATCTTTTACGCGGTCATCGCCTTCCGGAAACGCAGCGACGTACTTCCCCGCCAGGTGCGCTACAACCTGCCGGTCGAGGTGCTCTACACCGTCGTGCCGGTGGTGATCGTGGCCGGGCTGTTCTTCTACACGGCCCGGGACGAGACCGAGGTCACCAAGCTTTCGTCGAAGCCCGACGTCACCGTCGACGTGATCGCCTTCCGGTGGAACTGGCAGTTCAAGTACCTCGACACCGGATCCGGCCGGCAGGGTGCCAACCCGATTGAGGTCACCGGTCGCCCCGGTGAGCCGGCGGTGCTCGTGCTGCCGCAGAACCGCTCGATCCGTTTCGTGGAGAGCTCGCCGGACGTCATCCACTCGTTCTGGGTGCCGGAGTTCCTGTTCAAGCGGGACGTCATCCCCGGCCGGGTGAACCAGTTCGAACTGACCGTCACGAAGACCGGCACCTTCATCGGTCGATGCGCCGAACTGTGCGGGACGGACCACGACCGGATGAACTTCTACGTGAAGGTCGTGCCGCAGGCCGAGTACGACACGTTCATCGCGGACCGGGAGAACGCGGTGATCTCGGCGACGCCGGCCGCGTCGACGACCGGGACCGCCGCCACCACCGCAACCACCGGGAGTGGACAGTGACCCTCGTACAAGAACCGGGTGTCGGGCACGCCGACTCCCCGGCCCCCCACATCCCCCGGCGGACGAACCTGCTCGGCTATCTGCGGACGACGTCCCACAAGGACATCGCCGTCATGTACTTCGTCACGTCGTTCGTGTTCTTCATCGTCGCCGGCCTCATGGCCATCATGATCCGGGCGGAACTCGCCCGCCCGGGGCTGCAGCACTTCTCCAACGAGCAGTACAACCAGCTGTTCACGATGCACGGCACGCTGATGCTGCTCATGTTCGCCACCCCGATCGCCTTCGCGTTCGGAAACTTCCTGGTGCCGCTGCAGATCGGCGCGCCGGACGTGGCGTTCCCGCGGCTGAACGCGCTGTCCTACTGGTTCTTCCTGTTCGGCAGCCTGACGGTGATCTTCGGGTTCCTGACCCCGAACGGGTCGGCGTCCTTCGGCTGGTTCGCCTACTCGCCGCTGAACAACGGGGTGTACTCGCCGGGGGCCGGGTCGGACCTGTGGATCCTGGGGCTGACGGTGTCCGGTCTGGGCACCATCCTCGGCGCCGTCAACATGATCACAACGATCCTGGCGATGCGGGCCCCGGGCATGACGATGTTCCGACTGCCGATCTTCTGCTGGAACTTCCTGGTGACCTCGATCCTCGTGCTGGTCGCCTTCCCCGTGCTCGCCGCGGCGCTGCTCGCCTTGGAGGCCGACCGGCGCTTCGGCGCGCACGTGTTCGACGCCGCCAACGGCGGCGCGCTGCTCTGGCAGCACCTGTTCTGGTTCTTCGGCCACCCCGAGGTCTACATCCTGGCCCTGCCGTTCTTCGGCGTCGTCAGCGAGATCCTGCCGGTCTTCTCCCGCAAGCCGCTGTTCGGTTACAAGGGCCTGGTCTTCGCCACCATCGGCATCGCCGCCCTGTCCGTCGCGGTGTGGGCGCACCACATGTTCGTCACCGGCGCGGTGCTGCTGCCCTTCTTCGCCTTCCTGTCCTTCCTCATCGCGGTGCCGACCGGGATCAAGTTCTTCAACTGGATCGGCACGATGTGGCGTGGGCAGCTCACCTTCGAGACGCCGATGCTGTTCTGCGTCGGCTTCCTGGTGACCTTCCTGTTCGGTGGCCTGACCGGGGTGCTGCTGGCCAGCCCGCCGATCGACTTCCACGTCAGCGACAGCTACTTCGTCGTCGGCCACTTCCACTACGTCATCTTCGGGACCGTGGTGTTCGCCGCCTACGCC
>NZ_CDXDOR010000012.1:23560-49782 GCF_978021225.1 Frankia sp. CeTa3Moorea
GGCCACGATTGGCCGGGTCGACTACCACGCGACTCCCGAGATCAGTTAAGGCGGCCATGGCATGAAGGTGGAAGGCATCATCTTCAACTTCTTCGGGGTGTTCGCCGGGGCCGCCGCGCTGGTGTACTGGTTCTGGTCGAAGGACCCGACCGGCACGGCCGCGCTGACCCTCACCACGGGGCTCGGCCTGCTCGTCGGCGGCTATCTGGTCTTCACCGGCCGGCGGATCGGCATGCGCCCGCAGGACCTGCCGGATGCGGAGATCGCCGACGGGGCGGGGGAGCTCGGGCACTTCACCCCGGGCAGCTACTACCCGTTCTTCATCGGGGCCAGCTCGGTGACAGCGGCCATGGGCCTCGTCTTCGGCGTCTGGCTGATTGTTCTCGGTGCGCTTCTGGTCGTGGTGTTCGTGACCTGCCTGGTCTTCGAGAACTTCTGGCACCCGCCGGTGCCCGAGGACTGATCCCGCCCGGGTCGGGGGGTCCCCCTTCCCAAGGCCCGCTCAGGGAGCCGTGGCCGCCGCCGTGTCGACCGCTGCGGCGGCGGCCTGGCTCGCGGTCACCCAGCGTTCCAGGACGGCCCGGGCGGCGCCGGAGTCCACCGCCTCGGCCGCCCGGGGCAGGGCGGCGCCGATCTGCTCGGTGACGGGGGCGTCGGAGGGGCCGGCCGCGGCGACCAGGGCGGTGGCGGCGGCGAGCAGGACCGCGTCGCGGACGGGTCCGGGCTCACCGGCGAGCACCGACCGGGTGACGGCGGCGTTGTAACGGGCGTCCGCGCCGCGCAGTGCGGCGCGGTCCGCGACGTGGATGCCGACGTCGCGGGGGTCGAACCGCTCGCGGCGCGGCTGTCCGGCGCCGGCCGCGACGACCCACACGGCGGACGTCGTCACCGGGGTGAGCTCGTCGAGCCCGTCGTCGCCGCGGAACACCAGCGCCCGGGTGCCCCGGTCGGCCAGCACCCCGGCGACGACGGGAGCGAGCCGCGCGTCGGCGACGCCGATCGCCTGCGCGCCGGGGCGGGCCGGGTTGCTCAGCGGCCCGAGGATGTTGAACGCGGTGGGCACGCCGATCTCGCGCCGGACCCCGCCGACGTGCCGCATCGCCGGGTGGAAGACCTGGGCGAAGCAGAAGGCGATGCCGGCCGTAGCCAGGCACGCCTCGACGCCGGCTGGCGGCAGGTCGACCACGACACCGAGCTCCGCGAGCAGGTCCGCCGAGCCGCAGGATGACGACGCGGCCCGGTTGCCGTGCTTGACCACCGGCACACCCGCGCCGGCGACGACCAGCGCGGCCATCGTCGACAGGTTCACGGTGTGGGAACGGTCGCCGCCGGTCCCGCAGGTGTCCACGGCGCGGGCCCGTACCTGCTCGGACAGGCTCAGGGGCGTGGCACTGGCCAGCATGGCCCCTACCAGGCCGGCGATCTCCTCCGGCGTCTCCCCTTTGGACCGCAGCGCTACCGCGAACCCGGCCACCTGCGCGGGCGAGGCGGCCCCCGCCATGATCTGGTGCATCGCCCAGGCGGTGCGCGCGGAGTCCAGGGACTCGCCCGCCAGCAACGCCCCGATCAGCTCCGGCCAGCTCGTCTCGACGGTCGGGAGAGCCCCGGCGGGGGAGCGGCCGGTGTGGGAGTGGGATGCGCTAACGGTGGTCATATCTCGGAAGCCCTGGATCTCAGTGGGCGAGCTGGGCGCCGGTGAGCGGCTGACGGGCCACGGCGCCGCCGGCACGCGCCCGCAGCAGTGTCACGACCGCCTCGGTGAGCAGACCCGGGTCGATCGGATGGGTGACCACCGCATCCGCCTGGGACCAGGTGGCGAGCCAGCGATCGTCCGGGCGGGCGACCAGCAGGATGGTCGGCGGACAGTTGATGACCTCGTTCTTCAGCTGCCGGCAGAGCCCCATGCCGCCGCTGGGGGTGGCCTCCGCGTCGAAGACGCACAGATCCGCCTCGTGATGATCGACCACGCCGATCGCCTCGGGGGCGTCGGCGGCCTCGACGAACTCAATCGGACCGAGGCCAGCGGCGGGGAGACGGCCGATCGCGTTCCGGACGTGTTCGCGCACATCCGCTCGGTCGGCGTAGACGAGGATGGTGATCATGTCGTCCGCGGGCCTTTCGCGAGAGGTGACCATCGCCGACCGGCGGTGAGCCGGCCAGCGGTGAACTGCGGACCGCCCTCCAGGCACCTCGGGCTCCCAGGTACCCCGGACATCCGGGCACCTCGGAAGTGGACGCTGCCATGTGAGAGTTGTCCCGTGCAGGCTACCTCCCGCGGACCGTCGGACGTGACCCGTGTCGCGTCGCCCGCCGGGTCCTCGCCGGGCCGGGTGGGGTCGGGATCACAGACCCCTGGTTGCCTTCGGATCGTCGCAGGAGTGATACTGAGAATCGTTCTCAATCGGTGGACCCTGATGCCGGCCGGACCGCGTGACGCCTCGATCGCCGCCGCCGGCGGCCCGGGGCGTTCCACCGCCGTACGACGGGCGTGATCCTATGAACAACCAGACCGATCTTCGTCTCACTTCGCAGCGGATGGCCGTGCTGGCGGTGCTGGCGGCGGCCCGCGACCACCCGACCGCGGCCGAGGTCTACGAACGGGTACGGACCGTGTCCCCGGGGATCGGCAGCGCGACCGTATACCGCACACTGGCGTTGCTGGTGTCCGCCGGTCGAGCGCTCGAGCTGCGCCTGGGCGGCGGCCCGGCGGCCCGGTACGACGCCAACACGAGTCGTCACGACCACGTGGTCTGTGGCGGATGCCGTCGGGCGGTCGACATTGATCACCCCGTCCCCGACGGGATGATGGCGGAGATCGCGTGCCGCTCGGGATTCGCCATCACCGGGTACGACCTGCAGTTCCGGGGGCTGTGCCCGGATTGTCAGGCGAACGGCTCCGGCCCGGCCCGCGGCGCGGACAGGACCGGTCAATAGTGAACACCCATCCACAAGGAGCACTTCATGCCGAAGCTTGACGGCACCAAGACCCACGAGAACCTCAAGGAGGCGTTTGCCGGCGAGAGCCAGGCGAACCGGCGTTACCTCTACTTCGCCCGCCGGGCCGACATCGAGGGGCTGACCGACGCATCGTCGCTGTTCCGCGACACCGCGGAGGGCGAGACCGGGCACGCCTTCGGGCATCTGGATTTCCTCGCGGAGGTCGGCGACCCGGCGACGGGCGAGCCCCTTGGCACGACCATGAAGAACCTGGTCAGCGCCGTCGCCGGCGAGACCTACGAGTTCACCGCCATGTACCCCGGCTTCGCCAAGACCGCCCGCGAGGAGGGCTTCGAGGAGATCGCGGACTGGTTCTCGACCCTCGCCCGGGCGGAGAAGACCCACGCCGGTCGGTTCAAGAAGGCCCTCGACGCGCTGTCGGCCGAGGAGACGGCCGACGCCTGATCGTCGGGGTTTCTCGATCGACCGGGCCGGGGTGGCGGGGCGATGCCAGTAGTCCCCGTCGCCACCCCGGCCCGTATCGTCGCTCCCGCGCCGTGGGCCCTCGGCCGTTCCTGGGCCCTCGGCCGTTCCTGGGCCCTCGGCCGTTCCTGGGCCCTCGGCCGTTCCTGGACCGCTCGCCCATTCACGGATCCCAGCATTTCCGGACAGGAGATCGCACGATGGCGCTGACCATCGCCGACATCACCACCGACCACCAGGCGTACGCGGAGCGCCGGCCGCGGCTGCGCAGTCAGATGATCCTGGTGCGCGCCGAACGCCGGGTACGGGTCGGGGACATCGTCGTCCTCGAGTTCGAAAACGAGCAGACGCTGCGCTACCAGGTGCAGGAGATGGTCTACACCGAGCGGCTGACCGCCTCCGCCGACGTCGCCCACGAGATCGATGCGTACTCCCGCCTGCTGCCCTCCAGCCACGTCCTCACGGCGACGGTGTTCATCGAGCTCTCGGTTCTGGAGACCGTCCGCGAGGAGTTGGGGCGGCTTGCCGGGCTGCAGCACAGTCTCGCCCTGGAGATCGGCGGGACCCGGGTGGCGGGCGAGGAGATCCCCGGCCTTGACGAGGATCCCGATGTGACCACTGAGACCGTCTCCGTGCACATGGTGCGCTTCGCGCTGACCGATTCGCTCCGGGATGCCTTCCGCGACCCCGAAGTGCTGGTCGAGCTCGTCGTGGAACACCCGGAGTACAGCGAGGCGACGCCGTTGACCGGAGCCACCCGGCGTGCCCTCATCGCGGATCTCGCGTTGCGGTCCTGACCGGCCCACTCGGCCGGCGCCGACCTGTCACGGCCGGTCGCAGCCGGTCACGGCCGGTCGCGGTCGCGGGTCCCCGGTCGCGGGTGAGGTCGGACACGTCCGCGGGCAGTCGGTTCGCGCGCGGTGGGATGGGTAGGCGGAACACCTAGGGCACGCGTCCGTGTCGGCACGTCCGCCCACCCGTCAACGTCAGCACGTTCATCCACGTCAGGGAGCCACCCGTGACCGATGACCAGCTACGTCCCGACCGCACCCGCCCCGGCGCCGCTGTCCCGGCCGGCGTCCCCTCCGCGCAGGGCACGGCCGCGCGGGCCGCGCTGCACCGCCTCGCCGAAGGTAAGGACGAGCGAGCGGCGCTCGGCGACCTCGCCGTCGCCGAGGTCCTGCTGCCCGACCTCGGTAACGACATCACCGATCTGTCGGAGGAGGACGACAGCGTCCTGCAGCTGCCGGTGGCCGAACGGCAGGACGGCACCCAGTTCGTCCCGACGTTCACCTCTGAGCAACGCCTGGCCGAGGCGCTGCCGGAGGTGGCGCGTTACCGCACGGTCCAGGTGGCAGCACTGGGCCGGATCTGGCCGTCCGATGATCTCCTGCTCGCGGTCGATCCCGGCTCGGAGGGCGGCATCGCCCTGCCGGCGGACGGCCTGCGGGCGCTCGCCGCGATGTCCGGCTGAGGCCCGGCCGGCGTCACGTCACGTCGCGGTCGGGGGCCACGTCGCGGTCGGGGGTGTCCGTGTTGGCTCGACCGTGCCCGCCGAACGGCGCTGGCGGGCCGGTGTGTCGCGGGTGAGGCACGCAACATCGGCCGGGTCAGCCTTGTCGCTCCGCATCGTTCGTAGGCCGACTGACATCGCTGTGACCTGCGTTTTTCCAGTTGCGGCAGGGCTTTGCCGGGCACGCGAGGCAGCCGCCACGATGATCCGGGGCGGTCATCGACGGGTCGTAGTCCTACCGAACGTCGAACCTACGGTGGCGCGTGGGCCGTCCCGTGCCAGAATGACCGACGTGGCCTCAGCCCCCGTCCTCGAGAAGGCTCCTCCACCGCACCCGACGGCCAACCGTCCCTCGATGGTCTCGGTTGGCACGGTCGTGTGGCTGTCATCGGAGCTGATGTTCTTCGCGTCCCTGTTCGCGATGTACTTCACGATCCGTTCGGTCAACAGCGGCAACTGGCCGCCGGCTACCGGCGACCCTGCCGGATCCGAACACGGACCCGTGGAGCTGCACGTCGGGTACGCGTTGTTCTTCACCGTGATCCTGGTTCTGTCCAGCGTCACCTGCCAGCTCGGCGTGTTCGCCGCCGAGCGTGGTGACGTGTACGGGCTACGGCGCTGGTACCTGATCTCGCTGATCATGGGTCTGGTGTTCGTCGGCGGCCAGGTGAACGAGTACTTCAGCGAGAACAAGTTCACGATGGCGTCGCACGCCTACGGATCGGTGTACTACCTGACCACCGGTTTCCACGGGCTCCATGTGATCGGCGGTCTCGTCGCCTTCTTGATGGTGCTGGGCCGATCGATGTACGGGCGCTTCACGCCGGAGAAGGCGACCTCGGCGATCGTCGTGTCGTACTACTGGCACTTCGTCGACGTTGTCTGGATCGCCCTCTTCGCGACCATCTACCTCCTCCAGTGAGCGACATGACTGCATCCTCGGGCACCTCGTCATCCTCGAGCACGCCGTCGGGCATCCCACCGTCGGGCACCCCCGCGCCGGGCACCCTGGCGTCGGGCACTGCGGCGTCGCGATCCTCGGTGCCGGTCGCCGCCACGAAGCGGTTCTCGGGCGGGCGCCGTTCGCCCGCGCGTCGTCGCCGGAGGTCCTCCGCGCTGGTCATGGTCCTCGGCCTGCTGGCCACGGGGGTGCTGTGGACGGTGCTCGCGCCGGGCGGCAACGCCGCGCAGACCCCGGACGCCAATGAGGCGGTCCGGCAGGGCCGGGCGCTGTACCTGCAGGGCTGCTCGACCTGCCACGGGCTGGGAGCGCAGGGCACGAACACCGGGCCCAGCCTCATCGGCGTCGGCGCCGCCGCGGTGGACTTCCAGGTGTCGACCGGCCGGATGCCGCTGGCCGCCCCCGCCGCGCAGGCCGACCGCAAGCCCCCGATCTACTCGGCGACCCAGATCGACCAGCTCGCCGCGTACATCCAGAGCCTTGGCGGCGGCGAGGAGATACCGAAGGTCACGGACGCGGCGCTCAACGACGCCGATCTGTCGCACGGCGGCGAGTTGTACCGGGCCAACTGCGCGCAGTGCCACCAGGCCGCCGGGCAGGGTGCGCCGCTGACCTACGGCAAGTTCGCCCCCTCGCTGAGTGAGTCCACCCCGGTGCAGGTCGTCGAGGCCATGCGGACCGGGCCGGAGTCGATGCCGGTGTTCGGCCCGCGCCAGCTCAACGAGGAGGACGCGATCGCGATCGCGGCCTACATCAGGCACATGAAGGAAACGCCGAGCGCCGGTGGGCACAGCCTCGGTAACTACGGTCCGGTGCCCGAGGGGCTGCTGGCCTGGCTGGTGGGCGTCGGTGCCCTGCTGGGCGTGTGCCTGTGGATCGGAGCGAGGCAGAAGGTATGAGTGACCAGACGGGCCCGGGAACGCCGGGGCCGGCGGATTCCGGTGCGGACCAGCCGTCCGTCCCGAGGGACCGGCGTATGCACTACCCGGGCTACCAGGGCGAACCGGCCGATGAATCTGAGCAGGACTCGATGAGCAGCATCTTCAGAAGGGCGAAGCACCCGGTGGACACCTCCGGCCAGCCCGCCGGGGGATCCGGGGTGTCCGCCGGCGGCCCGGACGTCCCGGCCGGGACGCCGGACGGCCCGGAGGCCCTGGGCACGCCGCCCCACCAGACCGACTCGACCCGTGAGCCCGGGACCACGGCCGTTCGCCCGCGGGCGGGGGTTATCCAGCCGACCTACGGGGAACGGGCCGCCGGCGGGGTGACCGTCCGTCCGCCGCGCGCGCAGGACGTGGACCGCCGGGCCGAGCGGCGGGCGGAGCGGCTGATCGCCGGCTGGTTCTTGATCTCGGTGATCGGCACCGTCGGGTTCGTCGTCACCAATTTCGCCGGTGACAAGCACAAGGCGTACTACACCCCCTCCCTCGGGGCCGCGCTGGGCCTCGCCGTTGGTGGGCTCGGCATCGGCCTGATCCTGTGGGCCAAGCGGCTGATGCCGCACGAGCAGGCCGTGCAGGAGCGCCACGCGTTCGCCTCCTCGAAGGAGGAGATCGCCCTCACCGAGGAGGAGATCGCGGCCGGGTTCGCCGACACCGGCCTCGCGCGCTACCCGTTGCTGCGCCGCACCCTGCTCGGGGCTGGCACCGTGCTCGGCGGGCTGATCGTGGTGCCGCTGCTGAACCTGACGAACGCCAAGCCGGGCAAGAAGCTCGACCACACGAGCTGGGTGAAGGGTGCCCGCCTCGTCACGGAGGACGGCCGTTACGTCAAGCTCGGCGACGTCGCCATCGGCGGCATCGAGACCGTATTCCCGGCCGTTCCGGTGACCGAGGCCGACGGCACCGTCGCGTACCAGCCGAAGACCGATATCCAGACCAAGGCCGACAGCACGACGATCCTCATCCGGCTGCCACCGGGGGTCGACCGCCCCCGCAAGGGCCGGGAGGACTGGGGCGTCGACGGCCACGTTGCCTACTCCAAGATCTGCACGCACGCCGGCTGCCCGGTCAGCCTGTACGAACAGCAGACCCATCATCTGCTCTGCCCCTGCCACCAGTCCGTCTTCGACGTGCGGGACGGCTGCCGGGCGATCTTCGGGCCGGCCAGCCGGTCCCTGCCACAGCTTGCCATCGCCGCGGACAATGACGGGTTCCTCTACGCCCGTGACGGTGACTACCACGAGCCCGTCGGTGCCGCCTTCTGGGAGCGCTCATGACCACCGCCTCCGCCCCCGAGTTCGTCAAGCGGCCGGGCCCGATCCGGAAGGCCAACCGTGAGCTCGACGAACGGTTCGGCAACCAGGCCTTTCTGCGGCGCAACCTGAACAAGGTCTTCCCCGACCACTGGTCGTTCATGATCGGGGAGATCGCCCTCTACAGCTTCATCGTGCTGCTGCTGACGGGCATCTACCTGACCCTGTTCTTCGACCCGTCGAACACCGAGGTCATCTACAACGGTTCCTATGTCCCGCTCAAGGGCGTGGAGATGAGCCGGGCCTACGCCTCGACGCTGGACATCAGCTTCGACACCCGGGCCGGTCTGGTGTTCCGCCAGATCCACCACTGGGCCGCGCTGGTCTTCGTCGCGTCGATGGTCGTGCACATGTTCCGGGTGTTCTTCACCGGCGCGTTCCGCAAGCCCCGCGAGACCAACTGGCTGATCGGCATCGGTCTGGTCGCCCTGTCGATGCTCGAGGGCTTCGCCGGCTACTCGCTCCCGGACGACCTGCTCTCCGGCACCGGTCTGCGGATCGCGGCCTCGATCGCCCAGTCCATCCCGATTATCGGGACGTGGACGTCGTTCCTCGTCTTCAACGGGGAGTTCCCGGGCGTCAACTTCCTGCCCCGGCTCTATGTGACGCACATCCTGCTGGTGCCGGGCGTCCTGCTCGCGCTCATCGGCGCGCACCTGGGCATCCTGTGGCACCAGAAGCACACGGACTTCCCCGGGCCGGGCAAGACCGAGGACAACGTCATCGGCCACCGGGTCTTCCCGGTGTTCGCGGTGAAGTCCGGCGGGTTCTTCATGCTGGTCTTCGCGATGCTCGCGCTGCTCGGTGGTCTCGCCCAGATCAACCCGATCTGGATGTTCGGCCCGTACGACCCGGCGAAGGTCAGCGCGGCCTCCCAGCCGGACTGGTACATCGGCTTCCTCGACGGCTCGACCCGGCTCATGCCGCCGTGGGAATGGCGCGGCTGGGGACACACCCTCCCCGCGGTGTTCTGGCCGACTGCCGTCCTGCCGGGCATTATGTTCACGCTGGCGGCGCTCTATCCCGCGCTGGAAGCCAGGTTCACTGGGGACACGAAGCCGCACAACCTCCTGCAGCGGCCCCGGGAGGCGCCGACCAGGACCGCGATCGGCGCGATGGCGATCAGCTTCTACCTGGTGCTGATGATCTCCGGCGGTAACGACATCATCGCCAAGACCTTCAGCATCTCGCTGAACGCGATGACCTGGGCCGGCCGCATTGGGCTCATCGTCGTGCCACCGATCGCCTACGTGGTGACGAAGAAGATCTGCATCGCGCTCAACCAGAAGGACGCCGAGATCGAGCATCACGGCATCGAGACCGGGATCATCCGCCAGCTTCCCAGCGGGGAGTTCGTGGAGGACCACCGCCCGAAGCCAACTCCCATCCCCGACCATCCGCTCGTCCCGACGGACCGGTTCGAGCTGCCGGCGGCCAACGGGCACGGCGACGGTCACGGCAAGGGGCTTGCGCGCCGCGCCGGCAAGGCCGTGACCGGGTTCTTCGTCGAGGAGAAGCAGCCACCCGGCGGCGGCCGGCAGTAGCCCGTCCGGCCTGACGGAGTACCTGACGGAGTACCTGGCGTCAGTACGTGGCGTCCTGACGTCATGACCTGACGTCACGTCAGGCCGACGGGAACCACTCGTCACCGTCATACGCACGTACCGGCCGGCCGGGGGCCGCACTGAATCCGGCCGCGGCGCGGATGGCGCCCGCGGCCGGCCAGCTCCACTCGCCCTCCAACCGCACGAGCCGTACCCCCGGCCCACCGAGCCAACGGGCGATGCGCTCGGTCTCCTCGACGGAGGCGCACGGGGCCGGGCCGGGCCGTGGCCGCACCGTCTCGGCGCTGGCGACCACGGCGTCGACCCAGGGCCGCGGATCGACACCGGGCGGCACGCTCGCCGCCGACACCAGCCGGCCGTGACGCACCATGGCCAGATCCCAGCCGGCCTCGGCGGTCGGGGCCGCGGCGACGAGCTCGGCGACTCCGGTGAGAGCCGACAGCCGTTGGGCACGTGCGGCCGCGCGGACGAACGCGATCATCCGGTCCCGCTGGACGGCGGCCTCCTCGTAGCGCTGCTCGGCGGCCAGCCGGTCGATGCGCCGCGTCGAGGCGGCGATGACTCGGCCCGGATCGCCGGTGATGGCGGCCCGGGCGGCGGCGACGTGCCGGCCGTAGCTCGCCACGTCCTCCCGGCCGTCGCACGGCGCTCCGCATCTGCCGAGGTCGGCGAGGGTACAGGCGGGCCGACGCACGCGCGGGGACAGGCGCCCGGAGCACTGGCGCAGCGGCACCGCGGCCAGCAGCGCCTCGGCGGCGGCGTCGGCGGCGCGGACGCTGCCGAACGGCCCGAGATAGGTCGCGTCGTCACGGGCGGTGCGCACCCGTGAAAGCCGCGGGAACGGCTCGTCGGTGAGCTTGAGGTACACGGAGCGCTCCGGGAAGCGGGATCGGCGGTTGTACGGCGGCTTGTACTCGGCGATTAGCCGCAGTTCCCGGACCTCGGCCTCCAGGGCGTGCGCGCAGCCGATCGCGTCGACCCGCTCAGCCAGCGCCACCATCTCCGCCATCCGGGTCCGGGGCTCGCTGGCGGTGAAGTAGGTACGGACCCGGGAACGCACCGAACGCGAGGTGCCGACATACAGGGCCCGTTCGTCGGCGTCCCGGAAGATGTAGACACCCGGGCCCGTCGGCAGGCCGTCGGCCAGGTGCCGTTTGCGTCGCTGGGCCGGCGACACCCGGGAGCTGTAGTCGTGCAGGTCCTCCAGGGTGGTCACGCCCGCGTTGCCGAGCCGTTCGAACAGCCCGTGCAGCACGTCGACGGTGGCCCGGGCGTCCGCCAGCGCCCGGTGGCGGGGTTCGACCGGGCTGCGGAACAGCGAGGCCAGCGACGTGAGCCGGCAGTCGGGACTCTCGTCTCTCGTGACCACCCGCCGGGCGATACGCAACGTGTCCAGATACTCCCAGGCGGGCACCGGATAGCCGCAGAGCTCGACGGCGGCGCGCAGGAAGCCGAGGTCGAACGGGGCATTGTGGGCGACAAGAACGGCACCGCGGGCGAACTCCAGGAAGGTGGGCACCACCTGCGCGACCGGCGGCGCCGTCGCCACCATCACGTCGGTGATGCCGGTGAGCACCGAGACCATCGGAGGGATGCCGACGCCCGGCCGGACCAGGGTGGCCATCTCGGCGAGGATTCGGCCGCCGCGGACCCGGACCGCGCCGATCTCGGTGATCTCGTCGGTTCCCGGGGAGGTGCCCGTCGTCTCCAAGTCGAGCACGACGAAGGTCACGTCCGCCAACCGGCGACCGAGATCGTCCAGCCTGCCCTGCCGGGGCGGCCGGGGACGGTCCGGGGCGGGATCTGGGCGCACGGCGTCACGGTAGGCCCCACCCCCGACAGTTTCACGCCCGGGATTATCCGCCGGGCCCGGAGGCGAAAGCAGGTCCGCCTTGCCGCACGTCGTCACGGAGGTTCCGGGTCACGGAGGTTCCGGGTCACGGGCCGGTGGAAAATGATTAACGATACCTGATCCGTAGGGTGCTGGGTGCGCCACGGGACGGTATTGGCCATAGAATTCGCCGCGGTTGTCCCGTTTATGGTCCCGTCGGGGCAGTCCGGTGCTTCTGTCGGGGCGTGTGCTCAAACGTGCGGCCAACTCGGCAGGCCTGCGTGCGTCGAATGCGGAATCATGCCCAGGTGGCATGGTTCGAGACGAACGGCATTCGAGTGGCGCGGGTCGCGGTCGACTGTTCGAACGTTGACGTGATGGTGCGCTTCTGGTCCGCCGCATTGGGATACGAGGTGAGCCGGCGTGACGACGGGGTGATCCTGCGTCACCCGGCCGGCGCGGGACCCAAGCTCCTCCTCAGGCCCGGGGCGAAGCGCGATGCCGGCCGTAACCGGCTTCATCTGGATCTCTACGCTGTCGACGCGGAGCGTGTGATCGGCTGGTTGTCGACCCTCGGTGCCCGCCGGGTGTCCCGGTACGACGACGACGGGGAGAGCGGATACGTTCTCAAGGATCCGGAGGGTAACGAGTTCCGGGTGATGACGGTCGGGCCGGCGGGATTCGCGCGCCCCTTTGTCTGACACCCCGGCGGGCCGGGCTCCCACGGGGTTGGGTTCCCGGCGGGTCGGCGAGGGTGGAGCACGGTTTCGGAGAAGCGTGCTCCACACCACCGTCGCGTCCAGCGGAAAACGTGACGGCTCGACGGCCGGGTGAACGGCCATCGGCCATCGGGTGCTGTCGTCACGCGCCGGACGACCCGGTCGATAGGGTCGCAGCCATGTCGAGCGTCTTCACCCGGATCATCAACGGCGAGCTTCCCGGTCGCATCGTCTACTCCGACGAGCACGTGGTGGCGTTCCTGACGATCGCGCCGATCCGGCCGGGACACACCCTGGTCGTTCCCCGCACCGAGATTGACCATTGGATCGATCTACCCGATGATCTCCAGGTCGCGTTGTGGAGCGCCGCGGCGACGGTGGGCCGCGCCATCGACGCGGCCTTCCGACCTCGGCGGGTGGCCGCGCTCGTCGCCGGGCTCGAGGTCCCGCACGTCCACGTGCATCTCCTGCCGATCGAGGACGAGACGCAGATCGACTTCAGGCTCGCCGACCACAACCCCGACTCGGCCGAGCTCGATGCCGTGGCCGAGCGGATCCGCGCCGCCCTCGGCTGAGAGCCGGGTACCGGCCGGCGCGGATCTGGCTGTTCTGGCGGATCGTAGGGTTACGCGGCGGTCAGAGCTGGAACTTCGGTGGATCGACGGCGAACAGCGGTTCCCAGTTCAGGATGGCGTGCCCGGGTGGCGCATCGATGACGATGTTGCCCCGGACCCGCTGCCCGGCCTTGAGAGTCGACACCGACAGCCGCGGCGCGACGTTCTCGTAGCTGCCGTCGTACCGGGTGCCGTCGGAGGTCTGGATGTAGAAATCGGACGGTGAAGCGGACGTCGACCCGCGGCTCACCTCGACCGTCACGTTAATGACGTAGTAGGCCCCCTGGGCGGGCGCGTCGCCGTACTGGGTCACCTTGCCGGTGGTGGAGCAGACGCTGTTGAGGGTGACCCTGGCTTCGAAGTCGCTGACCGAGGAGGTGGCCCGGCCGACGGCGGTGCCGGAGCCGCCGATCGTCGCGGTGCCGGCCGCCGGCGCGTGCTGTGGCGTCACCGGAACGCAGCTCGGCACTCCGTTCGGCGGGGTCGCGGTCGGGGCGGTCGCGGTCGCAGTGGTATTCGGGAGGTCGGGCACGGTCACCGTCGGGGCCGGTGGGGAGGCGATCTCGGTGTCGTCACCGCCGCCCACCGCGAGGGCGATCACGACACCGAGCACGATGGCGGCGACCACGGCGAGGGGCACGATGATGAACAGCGGACTGGTCCGCTGCCGGGGCGGAGGCGGCGGGACGCCCTGCTGCCACCCGCCGGGCGGCGGGTAGCCCCCCGGGGGGTTCTGGTAGGCGTCGGGACCGCCCTGGTAGCCGACCGTCCCCGGGTATGGGGCACTCCCACCCTGGTAGGGCCCGGCAGCCGCGGCCGGGGGATGGTCCGGCTGCTGCCAGCCGCCCGGTTGTCCCCAGCCCTGCCCGACGCCGGGCTGTCCCCACCCTGGCGCAGCGCCGGGGTGCTGTGGGCCGCCGGGGTGCTGTGGGCCGCTGGGCTGCCCGCCCCACTGCTGCCCGCCCGGTTGCGGGACGGTGCCCGGCCAGGCGAGGCGTGTCTCCTCCGAGTCGGGCTGGTTCGGCTGGCCGGGCTGGGGCGCTCCCCACGGTGGGACCGGAGCCGGCGGGGGAGTAGAGGGCGAACCGGAGGCGGGGGTGCTGCCAGCGTCCGCGGGCTGGTGCCAGGGGTCATTCGGCTGCCTCCACGCCTCCTGGCTCCCGTCACCGCTGGGGGGCTGGTGAGGCGGGTTCTGGTCGGTCACGATGATCCTCTCAGGCGCAGCCAGGGCCGCGTTCGGAAGAAAACGAGCATAAGGGGCGCGCCTCGCGAGGCTACATAAGCCGACTTTCACCTGAGGCAATGCCCGCCCCGCCGTAGGCCGCCGACGTACCGATCCGGCCGGTAGCGGTGGTGAGTGCCCTGAGCTCTCCCGATAAGCTGTACTGTCATCGTTCTCCCCGTCGGCTCCGGAGTCCCGCGTGCCTTGCTGTCTGGCCGGTTGGACGAGCCGTTGGAGATACGGCCCGCCCGGTTTGTCCGTCGTGCGCGTGTTGATGAACATTTCGTCGCCACCCTCGGATTCGCCGCATGAGTGAGCCGCTTCCGGCGCCGGTGCGGGCGCATGTCGTCGAGTTCGCCGAGCAGACGCTGGCGGATCTTCCCGAGCCGGAGGTCCCGCCGTCGCTGGTCGCGGTGCGCCGCTTCAAGCCCTCCCGCCGCGTCCGCCAGGGAGCTGTCCCGCTGGCCGCGGCGGTGGACGGTGACGTGTTCCGCGGCCAGGTCGCCGAGTGGATCCGCCGTCATCATCCCGAGCTTGTCGAAGCCGTCAGCTCGCCGGACGGACCGCCGCCCGCGGCGCCTCCCGAGAAGATCGCCGCGGTCGCGTACCTGCTGCGGGTCTCCGGCTGGCAGGAACTGGTCCAGGTCGCTGCGGCGTCCACGGCGGAGGCGGCGGTCCGCAGCCAGGTCGACGAGGCCGAGCGGACGATACTGCGGCTCACCGAACAGCTCGAGACGAGCAAGCGCATCGCCGCGGCCGAGCAGGAGGAACTGCGCGAGCAGCTGCAGGCGGCCCGGGCGGAGGCGGACGAGGCTCGCCGGCGGCTGCGCTCGTCCACCGCCGGGATCCGGCGGGCCGAGGACGCCACGCGAGAGGCCCTGACCGCGGCCGAGGCGGCCCGGGACGCAGCCTTGGCCGCCAGCCGGGATGCCGAGGCGGAGACCCGGCGGCTGCGCGGCCGGGTGGCGGAGCTGGAGAGCGCGCTCGCCTCCACCCGCCGGGACAGCCGCGAGTCCCGCAGCGTCGATGACGCCCGGTTGCGCGTTCTCCTTGACACCCTGATCGTCTCGGCGCACGGCCTGCGACGCGAACTCGACCTCCCGACGATGGTCGCGAGGCCCGCGGATCTCATCGCTCGCGGCGGAGCCGGCCCGAGTAACGGCCCGCAGGCGTTCGCCGGGGCCCGCGGGCGGCCGGACGACGACCCCTCCCTGATCGACGAGGTGTTGGCCGTCCCCGGGGTCCATCTGATCATCGACGGGTACAACGTGACCAAGCGGGGCTACGGCCGCCTCACCCTGCAGGCCCAGCGTGAGCGGCTGCTGTCCGGACTCGGTGCGCTCGCGGGCCGCAATCCCGACAGCGAGGTCACGGTCGTCTTCGATGCCACCGCCGTCGTGGCCCGGCCGGTGGGTGTCGCCATGCCTCGGGGGGTGCGCGTGCTGTTCAGCCGGCCCGGGCAGCTCGCCGACGAGGAGATCGTCCGGCTGGTGCGGATGGAACCGGAAGGCCGCCCGGTCTTCGTCATCACCTCCGACCGGGAGGTCGCGGAGAACTGCGCCGCCGCCGGAGCCCGGGCGGTACCCTCGGCCGCTCTGCTGGCCCGCCTCGACCGGTAGGGGATCCGCCGGGCGGGACTTTCGTCGGGCGGGACTTTCGTCGGGCGGGACTTGTCCGCCGAGAATTGTCGGACCCTGGACCTACCGTCGGTGAAGTCGGGAGATCGGTGCTCGGATTTTCTGTCGTCGCCGACCTCCACCGGTTCGGATCCGGAAGGTGCGCACGATGCTGATCGACTGTGACTCCTGCACCGCCCGTGGTGTCAGGTGCGCCGGCTGCATGATGACCGTCCTGCTCCCGGCGCCGGGCCCGCCCGTCGGCTGGGACGCCGAGGAGCTCGAGGCATTGCGGTTGCTCGCCGACGCCGGTCTGCTGCCCCCGCTCGCCGACGTGCGGACGGCCCTGCTGGACCAGGCGCCGCGGCTGGACCAGGCGCCGCGGCGTCGCCGCGCCGGCTAGCCCGCCCGGCCGGGGGCCGGCGCGGGCGCCGGTGGGGCCGTGGGAAAACGCGGTGGGACCGTGGGAGAATATGGGCGGATGCGCGTGCTGGCCGTCACGAACGATTTCCCGCCTCGTCCCGGCGGGATCCAGGCCTACGTGCACAACTTCGCCTCGCGGCTGCCCGGGGGCGAGATCGTTGTCTACGCCCCGGCCTGGAAGAACGCCGCCGCCTTCGACGCCGAACAGAACTTCCCGGTCGTGCGGCACACCACGTCGCTGATGCTGCCGACACCGGACGTCCTGCGCCGAGCCAGAGAGATCGCCCGGGCGGAGGGATGCGACACGGTGTGGTTCGGCGCCGCGGCACCGCTCGGGCTGCTTGGAGCCCGGCTGCGCCGCGACACGGCCGTGCGCAGGATGGTCGCGAGCACCCATGGTCACGAGGTCGGCTGGGCGGCGCTGCCGGGGGCGCGTCAGGTGTTGCGCAGCATCGGCACCGCGGCCGACGTCATCACCTATCTGACCAACTACACCCGGGCCCGGGTCCGGCCCGCCTTCGGCGGCCATCCCACCTTTGCCCGGCTGCCCAGCGGAGTCGACCCCTCGCTGTTCCGTCCCGGTCACGGGCGCGAGGAGATGCGCCGACGCCATGGGCTGACGGGCCGCCGGGTGGTGGTGTGCGTGAGCCGGCTGGTCGCCCGCAAGGGCCAGGACATGCTGATCCGGGCGCTGCCCATGGTACGGCGCCGCGTGCCGGATGCCGCGCTGCTGATCGTCGGCGGCGGTCCCCGGCGGGGTGATCTCGAACGGCTCGCCCGGGAGAACGGCGTCGCCGAGCATGTGATCATGACTGGTTCGGTGCCGTGGGAGGAACTGCCGGCGCACTACGCGGCGGGCGACGTGTTCGCGATGCCCTGCCGCTCCCGCCTCGCCGGTCTGGAGGTCGAGGGGCTCGGCATCGTCTTCCTGGAGGCGTCGGCGACCGGCCTGCCGGTGGTGGCCGGCCGCAGTGGGGGTTCCCCCGACGCCGTCCTGCACCAGCGCACCGGCATCGTGATCGACGGTACCGATCTGGCGCAGGTCGCGACGACCGTCGGTGATCTGCTTGCCGACCCCGACCGGGCGGCGTCGATGGGTGCCGCGGGGCGGGCGTGGGTCGAGCTGCGCTGGCGGTGGGACGTCCTCGCGCAGGACCTGCGCACGCTGCTTGCCGGCCCGGACGGGGTTAGCGCGGGGTGGCGTAGATGTCCTCCACCGCCTGGCTGAACCGGTCGAGCACCAGCGAGCGGCGCACCTTCAGGCTCGGGGTGAGCTCGCCGGTCTCCACCGTGAAGTCCTGGGGCAAGATCGCGAACTTCTTGATGCTCTCGGCGTGCGACACCGTCGCGTTCGCGGTGTCGATCGCATGCTGGATCTCGGTGCGCAGGCCGGCGTCGTCGACCAGGTCGGCAACCGTCGCGCCGGCCGGCTTGCCCGCCGAGGACCGCCACCGGTCGAACGCCTCGGGATCGAGCGTGACGAGGGCGGCGATGAAGGGCCGCCGGTCCCCGATCAGCATCGCCTGGCTGACCAGGGGATGGGACTGGACGATGTGCTCCAGCGGCGCCGGCGCGATGTTCTTCCCACCGGCGGTGACCAGCAGCTCCTTCTTGCGGCCGGTGATCCGCAGGAAGCCGTCGGCGTCGAGGTCGCCGAGGTCGCCGGTGTGCAGGAAGCCCTCGGCGTCGAGCGCCTCCTTCGTCGCGAGCTCGTTGTTGCGGTAGCCGCGGAACAGCAGGGGACCGCGGATGAGGACCTCCCCGTCATCGGCGATGGCGATCGTCACGCCGGGAAAGGGCTGGCCGACGGTGCCCATCCGGACGTTGCCCGGCCGGTTCGCCGCGGCCGGCGCGCTGGTCTCGGTCAGACCGTAGCCCTCGAGCACCGTGAACCCGATCCCGCGGAAGAAGTGGCCGAGGCGTTCACCCAGCGGCGCCCCGCCGCTGACCGCGTAGCGGGCCCGCCCGCCGAGCGCCGCCTGGAGCTTGCTGTAGACCAGCGCGGCGAACAACCGGTGCCGCAGCCGCAGGAGCAGACCGGGGCCGCCGCCGTCGAGAGCCCGGCTGTAGGCGACCGCGGTGTTCTCGGCGGCGTCGAAGATCCAGCCCCTGCCCTCGGCGTGCGCCTTGTGGCGTGCCCCGGCGTGCACCTTCTCGAACACCCGGGGCACGGAGAGCAGGAAGGTCGGGCGCACCTTGGCGAGATCGGGCAGCAGGGTCCGCGAGTCCGGGGTGTAGGCGAGGGTGAACGCCCCCTGGACCACGCCCACCTGGAGCATGCGGGCGAACACGTGCGCCAGCGGGAGGAACAGCAGTGTGGACGCACCGGGCGCGAACAGCTCGGGCAGCGTGGCGATGGCCGCCTCGGCGGTGAACAGCAGGGCGCGATGGGTGATCTCGCAGCCCTTCGGTTGGCCGGTGGTCCCCGAGGTGTAGATGATCGTCGCGAGGCTGTCGGCGTTGACGGACGCCCGGGCCGCCGTCAGCTGCTCCGGCGCGATGCCGGCGCCGTCCACGGCGAGACCGGCCAGCGCCCCGTGCTCGATGACGAGGACCTCCCGCAGCGCGGGGACGCCGTCGCGTACCTGCGCGACCCGCTCGGCGAGCTCGTCGTTTTCGACCACGAGAACCTCGACGCCGGCGTCCCGCAGGATCCACTCGATCTGGCCCGGGCTGGAGGTCTCGTAGATCGGCACGCAGACGGCGCCGGCCAGCCACGTCGCGTAGTCGACAATCGTCCACTCGAACCGGGTCCGGCTCGCCAGACCGACGCGGTCCCCGGGCCGCACCCCGCGGGCGATGAAGCCCCGGGCGGTGGCCACGACGTGATCGCGGAACTCGCGGACGGTCATGCCGACGAACTTGCCGTCGATCTTGTGCTGGATAAGCGTACTGTCCGGATGTGCCGCCGCGTTGCGGAACACGGCGTCCGTCAGGGTCGCATCGTCGGCGATGGTGATCAGGGGCGGGGAGGTGTACTCGCGCACTGCTACTCCTACCAGTCCTACCAGATGGCTTGTGCACGCCGGGGGGACGACGCCACGGAACAACGGAAGCACGGAACAACGGAAGAACGGAAGACCAGGCCAGGGCATCAGACGTTAGCCTCCGGGCGGGCGGTTTGCGACCTTGCGGGGTGTAAAGGGTTCCCTTCGACGGCGTCCGACCGATGATCGTTGCCGGTGAGCGCGACCGCCGGGGACATGTCCCGGGTATGCCCGGGATCCGCGCGGCATCCCTCATCGGCCGGATGGGCCGTTCGAGTAGGGGCGACGGGCCCCTGTCGGCGCCTAAGCTTCCAGCCATGCGGGTCCACGTGGTCAGCGACGTGCACGGGCGGGCGGATGCGCTGGCGGCGGCGGGCGAGGGGGCCGACGCATTCGTGTGTCTGGGTGATCTCATTCTCTTCATCGACTACCACGACCACGGCCGGGGCATCATGGGCGACCTGTTCGGCGCCGAGGCCGTGGGTCGCATGATCGAGCTGCGTAACGCCCAGCGGTTCGACGAGGCCCGGGAATGGTCCCGGACGCTGTGGGCGAGCCTGGGCGGGGACCGCACGCAGATCGTGGAGGCGGCCATCCGCCGTCAGTACGAGGTGCTGTTCGCGGCGTTCCCGACCCCGACCTACCTGACCTTCGGCAACGTCGATCTGCCGCACCTGTATCCTGAGTACCTGCGCGACGGCGTCACCCTGCTGGACGGGCAGACCAGCACGATCGGCGGGTTGCGGTTCGGCTTCGTCGGCGGGGGGCTGCAGACCCTGATGCGCACCCCCTACGAGATTGACGACGACGCCTTCGCCGCCAAGGTCGCCGCGGTGGGCGAGGTCGACGTCCTGTGCTGCCACATCCCCCCGCACATCCCCGAGCTGGTCTACGACATCGAGGCACGCCGCTTCGAGCGCGGCAGTGTGGCGATCCTCGAGGCCATTCACGCGACCCGGCCGCGCTACGTGCTCTTCGGGCATGTGCACCAGCCGTTGACGGCCAGCCTGGAGATCGACGGCACACGCTGCGTGAACGTCGGACATTTCCATGCTCGGGGGACGCCCTTCGTTCTCGAGTGGTAGCCGGCCGCTCGGCCGGGCGCGCTCGGTGTTCCGGTAGCCTCAGGCGATCGGTCGGGGATTGTTCCCGGGCCCCGGAGAGATCCGGGTTGCCGGTGGGCCGGCGACGCCGTGCTCTTCAGCCGCGCTCGAAGAATGTGGAGGTGCTGTCTGCCATGGCGGACCACGCCCGATCGACGATCGTCATCAACGCCCGGCCCGCCGCGGTGATGGGGGCGATCGTCGACATCTCCGCGTATCCGACCTGGATCGGCCAGATCGAGGAGGCCGAGATCCTCGACATGGGCCCGGACGGCCGTCCCCGGCGCGCCCGGTTCCGGATCAACGCCGTCGTCATCAAGGACGAGTTTGTCAACGAGTACACCTGGAAGGGCGACGATCAGGTCGTCTGGAGCATGGTCGAGGGCCAGGCGATGTCGTCGCAGGACGGCAGCTACACCCTGCGCGACCTGGGTGACGGTAGCACCGAGGTGACCTACGACCTCACCGCTGAGACAAAGATCAAGATTCCTGGTCTGCTCCGGCGGAAGGTGCAGAGCGGCATCGTGGATGCCGCTCTCAAGGACCTCAAGAAGTACGTCGAGAGCTGAGCGCACGTGCGGTGTGTGCTCTTCACGGGGAAGGGCGGCGGCGGTACCACCACGGTGGCGGCGGCGACCGCGATCCTCGCCGCTCAACGGGGTCATCGGACCCTCGTGCTGTCGGTCGACCCGGCCGCGGGGCTCGCCGGCGCGCTCGACCACCCGATCGGCGCCGAGCCGACCGAGCTTGAACCGGGGTTGCACGGCCAGCAGGTCGACCTGCGCCGCGCGGTCGAGACCCGGTGGCCGGCCGTACGCGAGGTGCTGGCGGGCACCTGGCCGGCCATCAACGTCGATCCGTTCGACCTGGAGGAGTTGGCCTTCCTGCCGGGGGCCGTCGAGACCCTGACGCTACTCGAACTGCGTGACGGCCTCACCAGTGAGAACTACGACCTGGTGGTGGTCGACGGAGGTTCGGCGGCGGCGCTGGTGCGGCTGCTGGCCTTTCCCGAGACGCTGTCGTGGTACTGCCGCCGGCTGCTGCCGCCCGACGGTGCCTTCGCGCGCTGGCTGCGACCCGGTTTCGGCTGGGCGGCGGCGCTCGGCGGCCGGTGGAGCACGCTGGCGGCCCCCGCCTACGACACCGTCAACCGCCTGCACCGGGCGGCGGTCGACCTGCGCGCGATCCTCACCGACCACGCCACCACCAGCGTCCGGCTGGTGCTGACCCCCGAGAGCTCGGCGCTCGCCGCGGCCCGCGGCAGCTTTACGGCGCTGTCGCTGCATGGGTTCACCCTGGACGGCGTCGTCGTCAACCGGATCTTCCCGTCGGCGAACGCGGACGCCTGGCGGGCGGGGTGGGCCGCCGTTCACCGCGAGCAGCTCGCCGACATCACCGCGGCCTTCATGCCCACCCCCGTCCTCCCGGTCGGCTACCGGGCGGGCGAACCGATCGGCCTGGAGGAGTTGGCCGCCTTCGGCGCGGCGACCTACGGTGAGCTCGATCCGGGGAGTGTTCTCGGGGAGCCGCTCATCGGCCCGAGCGGCCAGCCGCGGGTGGAGCGCACCGAGGACGGGTTCGCGCTGTCCTTCGGGCTGCCGTTCGTTGACGGTTCCCAGATCGATCTGGCCCGGCTGGGTGATGACCTGGTGGTGACCGTGGGGTCGTACCGGCGGGCCGTTCCGCTGCCTGCGGTGCTGCGTCGCTGCGACGTGAGCACCGCCCGGCTGCGTGACGATCGGCTGGTCGTCTCGTTCGTCCCGGACCCGCAGCAGTGGGTGCGGGTATGACCACGCAGCGGTCCACCTCGGGCCGGCCCGGCGGCGCCGGGCCCGACTTCACCACGCCTCCCACCGGCCCGCCTCCCACCGGCCCGTCCGCGTCGCCCGGCCGCGGGTCGCTCGCGGTCGAAGCCGCCCTGCTCGCTGACGCCCTGCGGGACTGGGCCGCCTCGCACCTGCCCCCCGGCCATCCCGGTCCCGCCGCATCGTCGGCGGCGGGACCCGCCGCCGACGATGCGGCGTCGATACCCGATCCCCACGCGGATCCGGCGCCGGGACCCGCGGATCACACCTGGCCCTGCGCCGTGTGCCCGCTGTGCCGGCTCCTGGCGAGCCTCGCCGGCGACCGCCCCGAGGTGGTTGGCCATCTCCTCGCGGCTGCCGGATCCCTGACCGCGGCGTTCCGCGCCGCCCTCGGTGCCCGTGGGGAGGACGCTCCGGGGCCCGCCACGCCGCGACGGCGCGAGACGGCGCCCCCCGCATCTGGGGATCATCCATGGCCGGGGGACACCACCGGCACTCAACCCGCCACCGCGCTTAGACCCCGCGTGCAGAGGATCGATATCACGTGAGCATCGCTACTCCCGATAGTTCGAAGAATCTGGATATTCCGGGCAGCTTGACGGTTCCGCGCACCGAGCGTGCCGGTGCGGCCCCCGGCCCGTTGCCGGTGGAGAACCGGATGGAGGGCCTGACGATCGGCGTCGACGTTGGCGGGACGAAGGTCGCCGCCGGCGTCGTGGACGGCGCGGGGACGATCATCACCTCCCTGCGCCGGCCTACCCCGGGCCATTCGGCCGCCGAGGTCGCGGACACCATCGCCAGCGTCGTCGCGGAGCTCAGTGCCGACCACGCCGTGCGTGCGGTCGGCATCGGCGCGGCCGGGTGGGTCGACTCGGACCGGTCCCGCGTCCTGTTTGCACCGAACCTCGCCTGGCGCGACGAACCCCTGCGCGACGAGGTCGGGGCGCGCATCGGCCTGCCCGTCGTCGTGGAGAACGACGCCAACGCGATGGCCTGGGCGGAGTACCGTTTCGGGGCCGGCCGTGGCCGGCGTGACCTCGTCTGCCTGACGGTGGGAACCGGCATCGGCAGCGGCATCGTCCTGGGCGGTGAGCTCTACCGGGGCGCGTCCGGTATCGGCGCCGAGATGGGCCACATGCGGGTGGTACCCGACGGGTACCCGTGCGGATGTGGTAACAGAGGGTGCTGGGAACAGTATGCGAGCGGGCGAGCGCTGGTCCGGCTGGCGAAGAACATCGCCACCGTGGATCCGAGTGCGGCCGTGCCCATGCTGGAGCATTGTGGCGGTGGCGTCGACGCGCTGACCGGCCCGGACGTCACCGAGGCGGCACGCAAAGGGGACCCGGCGGCGATCAGGTGCTTCACCGAGATCGGCCACTGGCTAGGCGAGGGTATGGCGACGCTGGTCGCCGCGCTCGACCCGAACCGCTTCGTCATCGGCGGCGGCGTCTCCGACGCCGGCGAGCTGCTGCTCGGCCCGGCCCGGCAGAGCCTCCTGGCCGCCATGCCCGGGCGGGATTACCGTTCCGAGCCGGACATCGTCATCGCCGAGCTCGGATCCCAAGCGGGCCTCGTGGGCGCGGCCGACCTCGCCCGGTTCTGACCCGAAATCCCCACGAGTATCCCAGGAGGGTCGCCGAAGGCGATTCGACGGAGACCCCGTACGGCGCCCTATGACAGGGGTCCCCGCGTCGCGGCGAAGCCGCTAGGTGGGGAGGACCGGTAGTCGGGCACCAGTTCGGCGGCGAGCTCCTCGAGGAACAGCCCGGTGTCGGCGACGACGCCGACCGCGTGCGCGCTGGTGCGTTCGGTGAGGGCGTGCACCGTCGAGGGGTTGACGTCCACGCAGGCCACCGGGACCGAGGCCGGCAGGATGTTGCCGGTGGCCACGGAGTACTGGGCGCTGGCGATCATGAGGGCGAACGCCACTCCCCGCAGCGCGGCGCGCATCGCCCGCTGGCCTGCCAGGACGTCGGTGTGGACGTCGGGCAGCGGGCCTTCGTCGCGGACCGATCCGACGAGCACGAAGGTCTTGTTGGCCTTGACCATCGCGTGCATGATCCCCTGGGTGAGCACGCCGGACTCCACGGCGGCCCGGATGGATCCCTCCCGGCGGATCGTGTTGACCGCGCGGATGTGCTGCTCGCTGCCGCGCTGCACCCGGCCGCTGCGCAGCGGCCCGAGCCCCAGCGGCGATCCGTAGAGGGCAGCCTCCACGTCGAGTGTCGCCAGTGCGTTGCCGGCGAACAGCACGTCGACATAGCCGGCCCCGACGAGGGCGATCAACGCTGGCCCGGCCCCGGTGCTCACCACAGTCTGACCCGCCACCCAGAGCACCTGCGACCCCTCGGCCTTGACCTCGCGAATCTGGCGGGCGATCGCCCGGGCCAGGACCGCCTGCGGCTGGGTGGAGCTCGGCAGCGGGGCGGCCAGGGACTCGTACTCCTCGTAGACCCGGCTGGAGTGGGCGGTGACCGGCAGGACGACCTTCACCCCGTCCACGCCGCACACGATCATGTCTCCCGCGCGCACGTCGGTGACCGGTACCGTTTGCACCCGGCCGTGCGAGACGACCAGGCCGCAGTCCATCTCGGGATGCTCCACCGGCACCCACTGGCCGTCGAGGTGGACGACGGTCTCCAGATTGGTGGTGGAGTAGAAGTCCGGGGGGAAGACGCCGTCGCGGTCGGCCGGCTCGCACCGGGCCGTGCCAGACTCGATCTTGTTCACGCCGTGGACCTGGATCCGCATCAGAATGCGCATGAGCTGACTCGGTGAATCGGCCCCCACCGTGATGACCGCGTGGGACTCGTCATCGTGGCTGTGCCCCAGGTCGATACGATCAACCCGATAGTCACCGCCATAGTCCAGCACGTCGTCGAGAACCCGAGCCAGCACGCCCGTGTCCATGAGATGCCCGTGGACCTCGACCTTTTCGTGGTACTGCACGCCCCACGCCCTTCCTTTTCGGTGCCGGTACGACGGCTGCCACGCCGCGCTCAGACCACCGCGCCGTCGTCGGGGCCGTCGAAATCCGTGGGCGGACGGTCTCCCATCCGCGCGACCAGCGTGCCGACCCCGCCGAGGATCAGCAGAACCCCGGCGACGTTCTGGGTCCGGGACTGGTTGAAGTCGATCAGGTTCGGAACGACGAGGAACATCACACCGAGGGCGATCGAACCGAGTGCCCAGCGCGTCACGGGCCTGATCCGTGGCAGCGGTGGCGGGGGTGGCGGCTCGTAGTGCTCGTGGTCCGGGTCCAGATCCGGGTCGTCCAGACCCTCCGGGACCTGGCCGGAACCCGACAGATCGCCGAGGTCGACGACGAAGTCCTCGGTGCCGCCGCGTCCCCGTCGGCCGCTGTCACCGCCCGCGGACGGGAACGGCAGCTGGTCGGGCCGGGGGTCGGTCCGGTCCTCCGATACGGGCGGACCACCCGGCTCGAACGGCGGGCGTAGGATGATCACAGTGGGGCGGCGGGTGTCGTCCAGATTCTCCGCCGCCGGCCACCGATGGGATTCGGGCTCGTCGTCGAAGCGCGCGATGAGTTCGAAGAACGCGGCGTCGTCGGCTTTCTGGGAGCGCGGGGAGGGCCGCGGTGCGTCGCCCCCCGCGGTTGTCGCGGATCCGTCGCCGCCGCCGTCGAGGCCGCTGTCGTTGAGGCCACCGTCGCCGTCGTCGCCACCACCGTCGGCCGGCTCCTCGCGGTTCGCGGAGGTGTCACCGCCGCCGGCGGGGGCGCTGCCCGGCCCGCCGAGGGGAGCCCCCTCGGGCACGGCGCCGTCCGCCGGCGAGGGCCGGTGCTCGCCGGGTCCTGAACCCGGTGACCGCTCAGCCATCGCCGCAGGGCACGTCGGGCACGAGCGCGCGTGGCGCGTGCCGCCGGACGAATTCCAGACTTCCGTCGAAGATCGTTTCTCGGTCGTTGTCGAGCGTCGCGACGTGGTAACTGTTCTCCAGCAGCCGTTCCTCGGCCGGGGCACGCAGCCCGGCCAGCAGAATCGCGCCGGAGCTGGCTTCCACCACGTGGTCGACGATGCTGCGGTAGGTGAGGACCGGACAGACGATCCGACCGAGCTCCGGCCGGGTCACCGCCCACAGTTGGCGCAGCGACGCGAACGGGCGCAGGGGTACCCGGTCGTAACCGACCTCGGGCACGCCCTCGGCCTTCACGTCGCCGGCCACGCCA
>NZ_CDXDOR010000012.1:50165-58405 GCF_978021225.1 Frankia sp. CeTa3Moorea
TGCTCGGCCAGCCGCAGGGCCAGGGTCCCGCCCATCGACAGCCCCATGACGAAGACCTGCTCGCAGGTGGTCCGCAACCGCAGGAACGCGGTCTCTACCGTGGCGTACCAGTCCGGCCAGGTGGTGGGCACCATGTCCTGCCAGCGGGTGCCATGGCCGGGCAGCAGCGGGCACGAGACGGTCAGCCCGACTGCGGAGAGGTACTCGCCCCAGGGCCGCATGCTGCCCGGGGAGCCGGTGAACCCATGGACCAGCAGCACGCCGACCGGCCCACCCTCGAACTCGAACGGTTCCGCGCCCGGGAGGACGGCCGCACCGGTGACACCCGCCATCGTGATCCGCCCTTCGTGCCTCGCGCGCCCGCCCGCATGCCGCGATGCGGGTCCGGCGACGCGCGGAGGGAAAACGCCGGTAAACGCATGCTCGCACGGTCCGCGGGCTGAGGCCACGGTCGTGCGTGTCTCACTCGCTGCGCAACATCGCTGCGCAGGAGCCGCCGGACGGAAAGTCCCCGCCTGATGATAATCGGTGATGGGTGGGTACGCGCGCGGGACATCGGGATCGAGGCGCGGTCTGCGGGAGGCTGGGGGCCCGCCGTCAGGTTTCCTGGCCGGCACCGGAGAATGACACGCCGAGCGGGGTAGACCCTGTTCGGTGGACGTCGTGATGACCTCTCCTTAGGCTCAAGCAAGCCCATCATCCTTGCGACCGGCCCTGGGCGACCCGGCCCTGGTGCGGTGGGGTCGCAAGGATCGTCGGGGTCTCCGTGGCGGACCCCGGCGAGGCCGCCGGTCGTGGACCGGCGGCGTGCGCCCCGGTGCCCGACCGACCGGACGGTTCGTGGGAGGTTCGGGCCAGGTGTGATCGGCGTCGGCGGATGAAGACGGGCGACTGGCCACGGGCGCCCCCGGCGGGCCGTCGTCGTGCGGCGGTGACCAGGTGGGAGCTGTCTTGTTCTACTGGGTGGTCAAGGTGTTCCTGACACCTGTCCTGCGACTGTTCTGGCGTCCCTGGGTCGAGGGGGCAGAGAACATCCCCCCGGAGGGGCCCGCGATCCTCGCCGGCAACCATCTCTCCTTCCTGGACCACCTCTTCCTGTCGCTGGTCGTCCCCCGCCGTGTCACCTACCTGGCGAAGAGCGACTACTTCACCGAGGCGGGCGTCAAGGGGTGGTTCAAGCGGGTGTTCTTCAGTGGCGTCGGCCAGATCCCGATCGATCGCAGCGGCGGCAAGGCGAGTGAGGGCGCGTTGCGCTCGGGGGTCCGGGTGCTCCGCCAGGGCCGCCTGCTCGGGATCTATCCGGAAGGCACCCGATCCCCGGACGGCCGGCTCTACCGCGGCAAGGTCGGTGTCGCGCGCCTGGCGCTGGAGGCCGGGGTCCCGGTCATCCCCGTGGCGATGATCGGGACCTTCGAGGTCCAGCCGCCGGGCCAGCTGGTTCCGAAGATCCGTCGGGTCGGCATCCGCATCGGCCGCCCGCTCGACTTCAGCCGCTACGCGGCCATGGCAGATGATCGCTTCGTCCTGCGCTCGGTCACCGATGAGATCATATACGAGCTGATGGCCCTGTCCGGCCAGGAGTATGTGGACATGTACGCGAAGCGGGCCAAGGAGGAGCTCGCGGCCGCCCGGGCACAGGCGGCTGCCGCTGCCGGCGCGCCCGCGGGGTCTACCACCCCGGCGCAGGTCTCCCCGGCGTCCACCAGTACGGCGCAGGGTTCCCCTGGGGTGGCGACGCCGGCTCGGTCTCCGGATCAGCTCGGGCTGCCGGTCACGGCGCCGGCGAATCCACGCGCCGCCAAAGACCGGATCGACCGGGCGGTCTGACCCGTTTGCGGTGGACACGGCAGGATGGTCCGGTGTGTGGTGACAGCGTTCCTGGCTGGACGACGATCGGGCGGCGTCGCGGCTTCGAGCATCCCCGGCGATTCCCGGGACGGCGTCCGCTTCTGGTCGCGCTCGGCCTGATCGTTGGCTGCCTCGCGGGAACGGGTCCGGTGCCCGGGGCCTCGGCGGCCGGTTCCCCCGCCGCACCTGCTGGACCCGCCGCACCTGCTGGACCGCCCGTGGGCGCCGCCCCGGCCGATACGATCGGTCGCTCGGGAACGTACCTCACGGACAGTGATCGTCGGGTGGTCGTCCTGCACGGGATCACGGTGCCGGCCGGGGTGACGCCCACCGCCGGGGACATCGACACCTGGGTCGGCTTCGGATTTACCGGGGTGCGCCTAGCGGTCCCGATGGCAAGCGGCGGCCGCTTCCCGGCGACATCCGGTGGGCCGGTCCTCGACGGTGCCGGCGCGGCGACCACGCCCGCCGACCCCGGACTCGACCAGGCCGCCGCCCTCACCCGCATGTTCACCGACCGCGGGTTGCGGGTCACGCTGCGGATCGTGCCCGCCTCGGCGGGCTACGTGCCCTCCGTCGCCGGCCTCGCCGCGGGGCTCGAACGGTTGGCGACGCGGTTCCGCGACGTGCCGGGCCTGCTCGGCTACGAGGTGCCCGAGGGTGGTGGCGGCGGTGAGAGTCTCGTAGCGGCGGTGGCCGCGCATGACGGCACTCACCTGCTGTGGCGGAACCGGCCCGCCCCGTTCGACGCCGCATCGACGGTGGCGGTCAATGATCCGACCGGATACCTGGTCGGCTGGAAGGACGGGTCGGCGGCCAGCGTCCGCGGTCTCGTCGCCTCCGCCGACGCGTTCGGCCTGAGCTGGTTCTACGACGCCCCGAGCCCGACCGGGGGCACGGTGGGCACCGCCGCGCCCGTCGGGAGCAGCGGCGCCGAACGCCGGGCGCCCGCCCCGCCCGCGGACATCGTCCGCCCCTACCCCGTGGCCATCGCCGGGGTACCGGAGGTGTTGCGCTTCGACGCGTCGCGGGTGCTGATGGTGGCCTACCGGACCACGCCGTCGGCCGGGCCGCCCCTCGCTGCCGGCACGGCGACCGCGATCAGCGTGCCGGCCTGGTCCTATCCGACGGGCTACCAGGTGCAGGTCACCGGGGCGCGGGTAACGTCCGCGCCCGGGGCTGGTCTGCTCTGCCTCGTCAATGATCCCGGCGCCGCCCGGGTCGAGGTCCGGGTCTCCCCGGCGACCGGTCCCGCGGTGACTCCGCCGTCCGTCGCGGGTGCGGCCGGCTGCCGCGCGACGCCGGCGATCGTCCCGGCAGGAGGGCGGTCGCCGGCGTCGGGCGGTCCGCGGGCGGCGGCGTCCGGGGATGACGCCACGGAGGAGTACTCCGGGCCGCTGCTGTGGCTGCTGCCGTTGATCGGTGCCGCCCTGGCGGCGCTGCTGCTCGGGGCCTTGCTGCGCCCGTGGCGCCGACGCTCGGGCCCTGGCCCGGGGTGGTCCGCGGCCGAGCCGCCGACCATGGCGGACACCTTGGTCGGAGGAGACTGAGCCGGTGGGAACCCGCTTCTTTTACGACACCGAGTTCATCGAACGCACCGACACCGGTCATCACTGGCTCGATCTGGTCAGCATCGGAATCGTCAGCGAGGACGGCACACAGCGGTACTATGCCGTGTCGACCGAGTTCGACCCGTCGTGGGCCGTGCCCTGGGTCCGTCGCAACGTCATCGACCAGCTGCCGTCGCCGTCGGGCGAGGCGTGGAAGCCGCGGGCCCGAATCCGTGACGAGGTCGCCGCGCTGTTGACCGCGGGCGGTACCCCCGAGCTGTGGGCCTGGTACGGGGCCTATGACCACGTGGTGCTCTGCCAGCTCTTCGGTACGATGACCGCCCTGCCCGCCCAGCTGCCCCGCTTCACCCGGGACCTGCGTCAGCTGTGGGAGGAAGTGGGCCGGCCGGTTCTTCCTGCACCGCCGCCCAACGCCCACGATGCGCTCGCTGACGCCTTGCACAACCTCGCCCGGTGGCGGGTTCTCGCCCCGCTGCGCGCCCAGGTCGCCGCCGTCTCGGACCCATCCCGATGAGTCACCCATCCCGATGAGTCGATGACGCGGCCGCGGCGGCCTATCGTCGCCACGCCACGTAACCACAATGTTGTCCTGAAGCACGGCCATCCCGCTACGCTGCCGCCGGAGAAAGCGGTGTACGGTCGACGGGAGGACTCGGGATGAGGATCGGCGTACTGACCGGTGGCGGCGACTGCCCGGGACTCAACGCGGTGATCCGGGCCGTCGTGCGCAAGGGAGAGAGCGTCTACGGCCACAGCTTCGTCGGGTACCGGGACGGCTGGCGGGGGCCGCTGACCGGCGAGACGGTCCCTCTGGACATCGCGGCCGTGCGGGGGATCCTCCCGCGCGGCGGCACGATCCTCGGCTCCAGCCGCACGAATCCCTACGCCGCCGTGGACGGGCCCGCGCTGGTGCGCGAGCACCTCGCCGCCGCCGCGGTGGACGCGCTCATCGCGATCGGCGGGGAGGACACCCTGGGGGTGGCCGCCCAGCTGCACGCCGAGGGACTGCCCGTGGTCGGAGTACCCAAGACCATCGACAACGACCTCTCCGCGACGGACTACACCTTCGGTTTCGACACCGCGGTCAACATCGCCACGGAGGCGATTGACCGGCTGCACACCACCGCGGAAAGCCATCACCGGGTGTTGATCGTTGAGGTCATGGGCCGCCATGCCGGGTGGATCGCCCTGCACAGCGGCATGGCGGGGGGAGCCAACGTCATTCTCATCCCGGAGCGGCCGTTCGATTTCGACAAGGTGTGCGCCTTCGTCGAGGCTCGATTTGCCACCCACTACGCGCCGATCATCGTCGCGGCCGAGGGCGCCGTCCCGATCACGGGCACCATGGTCGCCAGGGAGGGCGAGGTCGATGCCTTCGGGCATGTCCGCCTGCAGGGCATCGGGGCGGTCCTGGAGACCGAGATCCGCGCCCGCACTGGTCGTGACGCGCGTGCCACGGTGCTCGGGCATCTGCAGCGCGGCGGCACGCCCACGGCCTTCGACCGGTGGCTCGCGACGCGTTTCGGACTGCACGCCGTCGACGCCGTGCACGAAGGCGACTTCGGGGTGATGGTCGCCCTGCACGGCACCCGCATCGACCGGGTTCCGCTGCAGGATGCGACCCGTGAGCTCAAGACGGTGCCCGAGGAACTCTACCACGAGGCCGAGATCTTCTTCGGCTGACCAGGGAAGGGGCGGGCCGTCGGGCCGGACCCGGTCCGGGAACCAATCCCGGTCCGGGAGCCAGGGCTGGGTGCCGATTCCCGGGCGGATGCCTGTCCGAAGGAAGATGCCGATTCCCCGGAAAAATGTCGGGCGATGGTGACCGCCCGAACTCGACTGGGCCCGTACCCTGGTATCGTGAGCGTACTGGATCTCTGGCGGACTCTTCCGGCCAAGCAGCAGCCGTCCTGGCCTGACCCGGCAGAGTTGAGAGCCGCCTACGACCAGCTTGCGGCCCTCCCCCCGCTGGTCACCGCGCCCGAGGTTCGGTCCCTGACCGACCGTCTCGCGCTGGTTGCTCGGGGCGAGGCGTTCCTGTTGCAGGGCGGTGACTGCGCCGAGACCTTCGTGGCGAACACCGCCGACAAGATTCGGGACAAGGTCAAGACGCTGCTGCAGATGGCGGTCGTCCTCACCTATGGCGCGAGCACGCCGGTGGTGAAGGTCGCCCGCATCGCCGGGCAGTACGCCAAGCCGCGGTCCGCGGACATCGAGGCCAGCACCGGGCTGCCCTCCTACCGGGGCGACGCCGTCAACGACATCGCGCCCACGGCCGCCGCGCGGCGGCCCGATCCGATGCGGATGGTCGCCGCCTACCATCAGAGCGCAGTCGCGCTGAACCTCGTGCGGGCCTTCGCCACCGGCGGTTTCGCCGACCTGTCGAAGGTCCACGAGTGGAACAAGGCGTTCGTGCGGGATTCCGCGGCGGGTCGCCGCTACGAGGTGATGGCGACGGACATCGAGCGTGCCCTCGCCTTCATGGCCGCCTGTGGCATCGACCTCGATCGGACCGCCGCGCTGAGCGGGGTCGAGCTGTTCACGAGTCACGAGGGCCTTCTGCTGGAGTATGAGCGTGCTCTGACCCGGATCGAGGACGCCACCGGCGATCCGTACGACCTGTCCGCCCACATGATCTGGATCGGCGAGCGGACCCGGGACCTCGACGGTGCCCATGTCAACCTGCTGTCCCGGGTGGGCAATCCGATCGGCTGCAAGATCGGGCCGAAGGCTGGCCCGGACGAGGTCCTCGAGCTTGCCGAGCGGCTCAACCCCGACCATGTCCCCGGCCGGCTCACCCTGATCTCCCGGATGGGGGCGAAGCGGGTCCGGGACACGTTGCCCTCGATCATCGAGAAGGTCAACGCTGCCGGGCCGCCCGTGGTGTGGTCGTGCGATCCGATGCACGGCAACACCCGTGACGTGGGCGGCGTCAAGACGCGCCACTTCGACGATGTCCTCGACGAGGTCTTCGGCTTCTTCGAGGTCCACAAGGCGTTGGGCACCCACCCCGGTGGCCTGCACATCGAGCTGACCGGGGAGAACGTCACCGAGTGCCTCGGTGGGGCCGAACTCATCGGGGAAGACGACCTCGGCGGCCGTTACGAGACCGCCTGCGACCCACGTCTGAACACCGGGCAGGCGCTGGAACTGGCCTTCCTCGTCGCCGAGATGCTGCAGAACACCCGGGGAGAACGCGGCGCCGTGGCCCTCGTGGGCTAACGGGATCCCGGCGTCGGTACCCCGTCCGGGGGGCTCTGCGGCGAGGGCGCGCCTACCGTGGTCGGCGTGGCATCGGAGGCGGTGGTGTCGTCTGCCGGGGTCGTGGCGTCTGCCGGGGTCGTGGCGGGAGCCGCGTCGGTGCCCCGCCTGCCGGGCGGGTTGGCTGATTCGGTGATGATCAGCTCTGGTGAGGCGGAGACCGACGCCGATGACGGTGCCGGGGTTGTGGCGGGTGCCGGGGTCGTGGCGGGTGCCGGGGTTGTGGCGGGAGCCAGGGCCAGGGTCGTGGCGGTGGTCGGGGTGGTCGTTCCGCTCGTGGCACCACCCGGCGCCGGGCTCGGGGGCCCTGGCGAGCCGGTGTCGGCGCCGCTGGGGGTGGGAGTGCTGAGGGCGGGCGCGGCGGTGGCCCCGGTCGCCGTGGGCCGAGGTACGGAGAGCAGCGGCGCCACGTAGGGCGGGGTGGTGAGCGCGTCACCGGCCGGCACGATCGGAGAGATCGGGCGGACAGGTGAGGGGGCCTGGACCGGCGCTGGTGCCCGCGGGCCAAGCCTGCGCCTGACGTCGTCGATGAGATCCAGAGCCGCATGCGCCGGTCCGACCGAGCCCACGGGAAGCGATCTCAGCAGGTTCTTCAGCCCGCGGGACTGCTCGGTGGTGAAGGCGTTCACCGTGATCCAGGCGTCCGCGTCCCCGGCGGCGACCCGGGCCAGCAGCACCTGCGTGCCGGCGCGTGCCTCGGCGAGCCAGTCCCGCAGCAGCGCGTTGACCAGCTCGGGGTCGGGGCGATCCCCGTTGCCGGGGCCGGGCGGGCCGCCCGGCGGGTCGGGGCCATCGGATCTGCCGGCACTGCCGGGGACGGCGGGCGTGCGGGGACCGGGAGGCCACGTCCCCGCAGCGGGTGACACCGCAGCAGGTGACATCGCGATGGCCGGTGGTGCGGCGATGGCCGTGGGGTTCACCACCGGCACCCGGAGGCTCGTCTCCGGGGCGCCGGCACCGGTTTCCGGGGCGATCACCCCGCTGTCATTCACCGTGATCGTGCGCAGTTCGCTCATCCGCGTGCCGGCCATGCCCAGCCGGGTCTTCGCCCGCTCGACCGGATCGCGGACTAGCGACATCTGGAGATCTTCGACCTGTCGTTTGACGCCGTACAGGGTGTCGCCGGGCAGCGCGTCCCCCGAGCTGACCGCGAGGGCCGCCGTGGTGACGGCGGCGGTGAGTGCTCCGGCCAGCAGCGGTCGGGCGGCCCGGGCCATCCTGCCCCGGCCGGAGACACCGGAGGCGGAGACACCGGAGGCGGAGACACCGGAGGCACCGGTCCGGCGTACCCACCGCGCGTCGACCGGGTCGTTTCCCGGCAGTTCATGATCGAAGCTCTCGGGAGACGCGCGTGCGGGACGGGTTCTCGTGGGACGGGCCTCGGTCTCGTGGCTCCTCACGGAGGTGCCGGGGGAACGGACGGGATCGCACGCCGGGGAGCCGGTGACGGCGGCGAACAGCTGTCCGCGCAGGGCGGCGCGCCGTGCCGGATGCAGCCGCGGCGACGGCAGGTCCCGGAGGGCCGCCACCGTGTCGATCAGCCGCACGTCGGTCTCGTCG
>NZ_CDXDOR010000013.1:0-9993 GCF_978021225.1 Frankia sp. CeTa3Moorea
ACCCCACGCCCCGCCCACTTTTCCCTGCCAGCATTGATTTTCACTGGTGGAGCGGGGCCCTCGCCCGACGGTTGGCCGAACCGGGGGCGACGGATTCAGGCTGTCGCGCCGACCCCGCCGAGTGTGTGAGCTACATCACGCTGGATGCCGGAAGACCCGGGTGGCACGGCGTCGCCGGACGGTCCGGCCTGGCCCCCGGCCGGACCATCGCCGGCCAGCAGCGGCCAGGCACGGTCCTTGTCGGAGATCACCGAGACGGGCAGCGGCCAGACGATGCCCAGCCGCGGGTCGTCGAAGCGCAGCCCACGGTCGTGTCCCGGCGTGAACGGGACGTTCATCTGATAAGTCGCCTCGGTGGAGTCGACGAGCGTCTGGTACCCGTGCGCCAGGCCCGCGTCGATGAACAGCGCCCGATGGTTGTCGGCCGAGAGCTCCACCGCCACGTGCCGCAGATAGGTCGGCGAGTCCGGGCGGGGATCGACGACGACGTCGAGCAGGGCGCCGCGGGTGCAGCGCACCAGCTTGGTCTCCCGCACCGGCTCCCCCGCCCAGTGCATCCCGCGGACGGTGCCCGCGGAGGCGTTGTAGGCCACGCTGCACTGGGCGACGTCGACCGTGAGCCCCGCGGCGGCGAACTCGCCGGCACAGAACGTGCGCGCGAACATGCCGCGGGCATCGGAGAATGGCTCGACATCGACGATCATCACCCCGGCGATCGGCGTCGACGTAATGATCATGGGTGGGCCCAGAACAGGTCGGCGTCGAGCTGGCCGGTGCGGATCAGGTACTGAAGCTGCTTGAGCCGGGTGTGCCCGCGGCCGGTGAACGTCTCGTTGTCGAGCTGGATGCGGGTGAAGACGTCGTGCAGCTGCTGGGCGCCCCTGAGCGCGTTCCAGTCGCAGGAGAAGCCGGGCAGGGTGGAGGCGATCTTGTCGAACGACACCCGGTAGCTGCGGTTGTCGCCGGCGTTGTCACCGAAACTCAGCGTGCAGCCGGTGAACACCGTGGCAACCGCGTCCGCGATCTCCTTCACCTGGTAGTTCTGCTCGCTGTCGCCGACGTTGAAGATCTGGTTGTGCACGATGCCGCGCGGTGCGGTCAGCACCAGGCGGATCGCCTTCGCGATGTCGAGCCCGTGGATCAGCGGGCGCCACGGGGTGCCGTCCGAGGTCATCGCGATCTCGCCGGTGGTCCAGGCCACCCCGGCCAGGTTGTTGAGCACGATGTCGAAGCGCTGCCGCGGGGAGGCACCGTAGGCGGTGGCGTTGCGCAGGAAGGTCGGCGAGAAGGTGTCGTCCGCCAGCGGGGCGACGTCACGCTCCACATAGACCTTGCACTCGGCGTAGGGGGTCTGCGGGTTCACCGGCGAGGCCTCGGTGACGTCCGCACCGGTCGCGACGCCGTAGACGCTGCAGGAGGACATGTAGACGAACCGTTCGACGCCGGCCTGCTTGGCCAGCTTCGCCAGCCGGACCGAGCCGACGTGGTTCACCTTGTACGTCACGTCCGGGGCGAGCGCGCCGAGCGGGTCGTTGGACAGCTCCGCCATGTGCACGACGGCGTCGACCCCCGCGAAGTCCTCGACCGTGAGATGGCGGAGGTCCTTGTCAAGGGTCAACGGGGTCCGGTCGACGCCGCGGTACAGCCAGCCGTACTTGTAGTAGCCGGTGTCCACGCCGATGACCTCGTGACCATCGCGCAGCAGCTCGGGCGCGAGCAGGCACCCCAGGTACCCCTCCGTGCCCGTCACGAGCACCTTCATCCGCGAGTCCTCCCCATCTCGGCAATGGCACAGGTCGGGTCCAATCGGACACCAGCGTTCCGGCCTCAAACCGTACCGAGTCGATCCCACGAGCCGGTCGCCGACATCCCGCAGTGGCGCGTCGGCGGTCTCAGCGTGCCGGCGGACGCGTCACCCGGACGGTCTCAACGCACCGGCGGGCGCATCACCCGCGCGGGAGCGGCGAAGACGGTCGAGCCCGCCGGCACGTCCGTCATCACGATCGAGCCCGGGCCGATCTTGGCGTCGTCGCCGATGCTGATCGCCCCGATGAGATGGATCCCGGGGGCGAGTTCGACCCGCTTGCCGATCTTCGGCACGTCCCGCGGGTCCGCCGTACCGCTCGCGTAGCCGATGGTCAGGTTGTGCCGCAGGGTGCAGTCGTCCCCGATCACGCAATGCGGCGGGATGAGGATTGCCTGGTGATGGCCGATGTGGACCCGGCGGCCGAGCCGCGCCTGCTCGTCGAGCTCGGCCCCGTACAGGTTACGGATGATCAGTTTGTTGACCACCTTGTAGAAGACGGTCACGATCCCGCGGACGGGCCGGCTCCGGGTGCGCCGCCACTGCCCGATGCGATAGACGGCGAGCACGTGCAGGCCCGGGTGGGCGAACGATTTGTAGTGCCGGCGCCAGTCCTCCTGCAGGATCTCCCACAGCCCGAGGTCGGAGGCATCCCGGGTGTCCTGATCGCCGGCCGGGCCACCGAAGATCTGCCGCAGTCGCTTCTGCACCATCAGCGGGGCACCTCTTCCGTCTTGCGGTCCCGCAGCCACGGCTGGGGGAGCACCTGGGGGGACAGCCCGGCCACGGCGCCGGACGGCTCGGCCACGACGACCCGGATGAGCCCAGGCGGCAGGTACGGTGACCGCGCATCACGGCTCCAGTACGTCGTCTCCGCAGCCGAGGTGATCCCGTCCGGAGGTGCGGGCACCACCCCGGCTGATCTCCCGGCCGGCAGCGTCGCCGGCGCCGGGTCGACCCGCCCGACCCGCTCGAAACCGAGCCGTTCGTAGAGGCCGGCCACCAGAACGTTCTTCGCCGACGGCCGGTAGTGCCCGGTCACGCGGGCGAGGCCGCGGCGGCGGGCCTCGGCGAGAACAAGCGCGGCAACCTCGTCCTCGAGGGTCCGGCCGATCACCCGGCAGCTCATCAGCCAGGTGTCGATGTCCAGCGCGCCCGCCGACTCCACCGCGATGACCACGGCGACCAGACCGTGGTCGGCGAACCGGTCGGCGAGCCGGACACAGAACACCGCCGTGCCGGGGTCGGCGGCCAGCCGCTCGATCTCAGCGGCGCCCCGGCGGCGACCGGTCAGGTTGAACTGGTTGGTCTTGCCGACCAACTGGGCGACCCGCGGCAGGGTCATGTCGTCGAGCGGGACTACGGTGGCGGTCATGTCCAGCCCGCGGTGGAAGTCCTCCAGCGAGGTCGCCGCCGCCGCGGCGGCGGCCGTCTCGGCCCGGGCCCGGTACGCGGCGGTGCGCGCGGCGTCCTCGGCCGTGAGGGCGGTGGCCTCGAAGAAGGGGTAGTCCGCCAGCGCCCGGACGTAGCCGTGCGGATCGGCGGGCAGCGCCACGACGTCCACCTCGGGAACGAGCTGGCGGACGACCTCGCGTTCGGCCGGGTTGTCGTCGACGAAGACCAGCGCGTCGAGGCCGAGGCCGAGCGCGGCGGCGATCCGGCGGATCTGCGTCGGCTTGTCGTCCCAGCAGGCACTGAACACCGCGATGTCATCAAGGCCGAGCCGCATCCCCGGATGACGCTCGAACGCCTCCCGGGCGTCGGCGTCGTTGTTCTTGGAACAGACGGCGAGCACGACCCCGCGGGCCTTCAACTCGGCGACGTACGTCTGGAACGCGGCGAACGCCTCCCCGACGGCGCCGTCGCCGAGCGCGATGCCGGCCAGGCCGTCTTCCCCGAGCACGCCGCCCCACAGGGTGTTGTCGAGGTCGAGGACCAGGCACTTCCGGCTCGTTCCCAGCTGGGCCCCGATCACCGCGGCGGTGTGCCGGGCCAACAGCGGCACCTGCGCGAGCGACACCGCTTGCTTGGACCGGTGCCAGTACCGCGCGTCAAACCAGGCACGCTTGCCCACGTCGGCGGCGAGCCGCTCGCAATCGACGAAGGCGACCCCGTCGCCTCGCTGGCCGGACACCCGGCCGAGTTCGGCGTTGACCCGCGCGAGCATCGTCGGCCGGGAGCCGGGAACCCGCAGCGCCAGATGGCCGAGCGTGACCTCGCCGGGGATGGCGAAGGTGTGCTGGACGATCCGGGCCCCGCACCGATTTATGATCATGTCCCACAACGACGTCCAACGCTCGACCTCGGTGGCCACCGCGGCGGCTGGGTCGTCGGCGACCGCCGGCAGGGCGGTCTCCCCAGCGTGCACCGCGAGCACGACGACGTCGGGCCGGAACCGGTAGAGCTCACTCGCGGGGTCCAGGATCTCCTGGCGGTACTGCCCATAGCCGCATTCGTAGACCTCGACGGCGACCCCGGCTCGCGCCGCGGCCAGCGGCAACAGCGCGGCGAACTGCGATGTCGTGTAACTGCCGAGCACGGCCACCCGCGCGGACCTCGGCAGCGGCACGACCCGCGGCAGGACGCGGCGCAGCACGCCGGCAACGGCCGACCAGGCACCGAGATCGCTGCCGGCGTCGGTGAGCGCCAGGGCCCACCGTACGGCTCCGGCGTCGTCGCCGACCCGCTCGTGCGCGACGGCAAGATCACGGCACAGCGCCGCGGCCGGGATCTCGCTCGTGGCGGCGCGCGCGGTCAGCTCGGCGATCCGCGGGTGTCCCGGCGGTGACGCGACGCCCTCGCCGACGCCTGTGCCGACGCCTGTGCCGACGTCCCTTCTGTCGGTCATTGCTGCGGCCCCTCCCGGTGCGACTCTTCGCGGCGCCCATACGCACTTTCTCGGCACTCTACCGTCACGTAAGTGTTGATACGCGACGGAGCGGCCATCAGGCCAAGGCGGCAGCCGGGGACGCGAGGAGCGTGCCGCGGTCCATGGAGGTTGCGCGTCGATCGGGACCGGGACCGGGACCGGGGAGGCGGTCACCCGGCAGCGGCACGCCCCACCGGGCATCGGCCGTCTCCTGCGCCGTCGAAGGCGCTGAAGCCGGGAAAACCACGCCGGGCCATCCGGACGAGCTACCTGCTTGGTAACAGTGGTCTGCCTAGACCATGCAATGTGGAAAACTTCCTCAGACAGGGCGCGTAACCGGACACGATCAGCCACGCCCGCCGAGCGGCAGCCCCGGAGGCAGGACCCCCTCATGCACCACCGCGCCATGCTCGGCCTGCTGGTCGGTCTCGCGCTGCTGGTCGGCCTCGTGATGACGACCGCTCCGGCCGGCGCCCTCGTCCCGCCGCACGCGGCCGGGCCCGACCCGGCTCCGATCGCGCCCGCCCGAGGCTCGCAGTGGTACCACGCTGTCCTGGGACTCGCCCAGGCACACCGGATCAGCCAGGGCGCGGGCACGGTGGTGGCCGTCATCGACGGCGGGGTCGACGCCAGCCAGCCTAAGTTGTGGGGTCAGCTGCTTCCCGGTACCGGTATCGGTCCCGGGACGGCGCGGGACGGTTGGCGCGACAATGATCCGAACGGGCACGGCACCGCCATGGCGGGCATCATCGCCGGTCGCAACGACAACGGCCGGCCCGAGGTCCGCGGCATCGCCCCGGCCGCCAAGATCCTGCCCGTCTCGACCGGCGCCGAGGCGAACTCGGAGAAGGTCGCGATCGGCCTCCGCCGGGCGGTCGACCTGGGCGCCGACGTCATCAACCTTTCCCTGGGCTCGACAGGGGCGGCGACCCCGGACGAGGAGAAGGCGGTCGGCTACGCCCTCGCGCACGACGTGGTGGTGGTCGCCTCGGCGGGGAACGTCGAGTCCGGCGACACCGCGATCAACTCCCCCGCCAGCATCCCGGGAGTGGTCGCGGTGACCGGATCGACGGCCGCTGATGGTTTCTGGCGGGAATCGGCCCGCGGGCCGCGGGCCGTCATCGCCGCGCCGGCCCCCGGTATCCGGGCCCCCGTCCCGACCAGGGTCTCCCCGGACGGCCTGGACACCGGGGGCGGTACCTCGAACTCCGCGGCGATCGTCGCGGGCGTTGTCGCCCTCATCCGGGCCGCCCAGCCGGACCTGGACGCACCCAACGTCATCGAGCGGCTCGTCTACACCGCGCGGGATGCAGGCCCTCCTGGCCGCGACGATGAGTTCGGCTTCGGCATCGTCGACCCCGTCGCGGCGCTGACCCGGGCCGTGCCGGTGGTCAGGACCAATCCGCTGCTGTCGGAACCGACACGCTGGGGGGTGGGCGGGCCCGCGCCGGCCGCCGGCCGCATCATGCCCGGCGGACAGGCCCGGGGATCCGCCGACGACGCGACGACCCACGGGGACGGCGCCACGCTCACGAGCACCGGTCCGACGAGCACCGGTCCGACGAGCACCGGTCCGACGAGCACCGGTCAGATCGGCGCAACCGGCCCGGGCTCGTCGGAACTCTCGCCACTGGCCTGGGCCGCCGGGCTCGGCATCGCGGCCTCGCTGGGCGTCCTGCTCGGGATCGTGACACATCTGCTGTACGCCTGGCAGCGCGCGGCGCGGGCGGGGCCGGGCCGCACGGGCAGCCGCGTCCGCCCGCGCTCCCCTACCGGGTGATCTCGCCGTGACACGGTGGACCGGCGCGCCACTTTTACCATGGGCGCATGACACACGCGCTCCTGGACGAGCTGTCCTGGCGTGGACTCCTCCACGCCAGCACCGATCCCGCCGAACTGCGGGAGCACCTCGACAGCGGACGGCGGCGCTGCTACATCGGCTTCGACCCGACGGCCCCCTCGCTGACGATCGGCAACCTGCTGCCGATGACCCTGCTGATCCGGGCCGCACGGGCGGGGATCGGCGCGGTCACCCTGTTCGGCGGTGGCACGGGTCTGATCGGCGACCCGTCGGGCAAGTCGGTGGAACGCAGCCTGCTCACCGCCCGGGAGGTACGGACAAACGTGCTCGGACAACAGGAGATCATGGAATCCGTCTTCGCCCGGGCCTTGGACTCCGGCCAGCTCCCGCAGTTCGTCGACAACGCCGACTGGCTCGGCGGACTCGGGATGATCGAATTTTTGCGGGACGTCGGCAAGCACTTCCCCGTCACCGAGATGGTCCGCCGTGACTCGGTGCGCCGGCGGCTGGACGATCCCGACGTCGGCCTGACCTACACCGAGTTCAGCTACTCCCTGCTCCAGGCGTACGACTTCCGCCGCCTGTGCGAGGACCACGGGGTCACCCTCCAGCTGGGCGCCTCCGACCAGTGGGGCAACATCGTCGCCGGGATCGACTACGTGCGACGGGTGCTGCGCACCCAGGTACACGGGCTGACCTGCCCCCTGCTGCTGCGTTCGGACGGCACGAAGTTCGGCAAGTCCGAGAAGGGGGCGGTCTGGCTCTCGGCCGACCGCACCTCGCCCTACACCCTGTACCAGTTCGTGATTAATCTGTCTGACGACGAGGCACGCCGGTTCGCCCTGTTCTTCTCGCTCATCGACCGTGAGCCGCTGGAGCGGCTGTTCGCCGAGCACGCCGAGGCTCCGGGCAGGCGAGCGTTGCAGCGTCACCTGGCGCGGGAGATCACCGCACTGGTGCACGGCCAAGCCGCGGTCGACGCGGCCGAGGCGGCGTCGGCAGCGTTGTTCAGCGGGGACGTGAAGGCGATCGGCGCGGATCTGCTCTCCGACGTCTTCGCCGACGTGCCCACGGTCGAGGAGCCGGCCGCCCGGCTCGAGGAGGACGGCTGGCCGGTCGTCGATCTGCTGATCGCCACCGGCCTCGCCAGCAGCAAGCGGGATGCGCGCGAGCACCTGGGCAACCGTGCGGTCCTGGTGAACGGGGAACGGGTCGGCGTGGAAGCCACCGTCGGGACCAAGGATCTGCTACACGGCTCGGTCATCCTGGTCCGCCGCGGTCGCCGGGAATGGCGGGTAGCCCGCTTCACCTAAGCCCGGGACTACCGAGTTCACTTCCCTGCCTGTCCAGAGGGACGAATCGGACAGCCAGCCCGCTGAACAGGCAGGGAACGAACGAGGGAACGGGCGCGGCTAGTTGGCCGGCGGCCCGACCAGCAGGCCCTTGATATATGCGGCGTGCTCGTCGGCCACTGCCTTCCTGCCCCGGGCTCGAGAGAGCACCGTACGCCCGGCGTAGCCGGCGACGAGCATCGAGCGCATCACGTTCACCCGGGCCGGCGCATTGTGCTTACGTAGATAACGCACCATGGACGCACCGCGCATCTGCAGCATCCACGTCTTACCGGCCCCGGAACCTCCCGCCCCGTGGGGTACCAGCAGATCGGTGCGCAGCTTCTGCCGCAGCCCCGCCTCACGGATCGCCCGGCCGAGCGCCATGTCCTCGTTGTAGACGTAGAACGTCTCATCGAAGGCGCCTAGTTCGAGGAAGGTGGACCGGCGGACGGCCATGCAGGCGCCGGTCAGCCACTCGGGGTTCATCGGGCGGCCCGGTGTCGGCCGGGCGAACAGCGCCGAGCTCGGCGCCACCTTGTGCGCTCCCAGCACGTGCAGCAGCACCCGGCGGGGCGTCGGCTCCCAGCCGCCGTTACCGAGCTCGGGCTTGTCGTCGTGCCCCTTCATGGTGGCCGCGCTGGTCACCAGTTCGGGATCGGCGATGAGGTCGTCGACCAGCGTGTCGATGACCTCCACGGTGGGCCGGCTGTCCGGGTTGCCGAGCACCACGTACTCGTAGCGCGACGAACGGATGCCCATGTTGGCGGCCTTCGCGAATCCCTTGCCGCCGCCGGAGTCAAGGTAACGGCTGTTGGGCCGGCCCGCGATCAGCTCGTCAACGCGGTCGACGCCCTCGGCGTTATCGATGATCACAACCGGCATGTCCAACGGAAGGGTCGCGAAGAGCTGCTCGAGCTGGCCACGGCTGTGAAAACTGACCAGTACCAGCTCGTACTGCCACCTGGACCAGTTGGGCTTCTCGACGGACATGGCGGCACGCTCCTCACTGCGTGTGCTGACGCGCACTCAGGTGGATGTCCACGCCTCGTGCGGTGTTGCGGTCCTGCGGTGTTGCGGTGTTGCGGTCCTGTACCACACGGTATTCCCGCCCCAGGGCGGGATGGTATTTCGCTAGGCGTAGCCGGTGACGGGCCGAGGTGGGTTCTCCAGCCAAAGCCGGTTCCGGCCGGCGTCAGCGGCGTCAGTTGCCGGACTGGGTCAGTTGCCGGCCGGGGCCAGCTCGGTCGGCGGGCCGGGCGGCGTCGTCTGCCCCGGTGGCGGGACCGGCCCCGTGGGCGCCGGTGACGTCGCGGAGGCCACGGCCGGCCGCTCCGGCTTGGGCCAGACGGCGGGCCGGTCCCGGGCCACGAAGCGCCGCACCCCGCCGAGCGCGACGGCCTGGAGGAAGAAGACCTGCGCGACCAGGCGGGTCGGACCGGGCGGCGTGCGCCCGGTCAGCAGCGCCGCGGTGCTCACAGCGCCGACGGCGTTGCCGGCCAGGAACAGCCGGGCGATCCAGCTCCGGCGGGCGGCCGGGAGGGCGAGCCCCACCAGGACGACCTGCGCCAACGGGCCGAACGACGAGCGGACCAGCCGGTGGCCCCACAGTTGCGGGGTGACCGGCAACGCGCCGGGCACCAGCGCCGCCCGGCGCCGCCAGAGCATGTCGAGGTTGCCAGCAACGATGCGGGTCCGCCGCTCCCACTCCGCCGAGTAGTCCGGGCTCGACGACTCGATCGAGTACGCCTCGGGTTCGTAGACGACCCGCAGCCCCCCTTCGAGGATGTCGAGAGCCAGCCAGGCATCGTCGACGGCCACGTCCGCGGGCAGGGGCCGAAACGCCTGGCGGCGGAAGGCCAGCATCTCGCCGACCACGCCGATGGTCGCGCCGGTCGCCGACTCGCGGCGCTTCAGCCAGGACTCGAACTTCCAGTAGAAGCCCTGGGCGCCGTCGGGATCGTCGACCTGCTTCTCCCCTGCCACCGCGCCGACCGTCTCGTCGGTGAAATGGCGGGCGGCTGCCCGCAGGGCACCGGGCGCGAGCACCGCGTTCGCATCGGTGAGCACCACGAGCTCGTGGGTGGCGGCGGCGACTCCCCGGTTGACCGCCCGCGCCTTGCCGAGGCGTTCCCCGGACGACAGCACCCGCACGCCGGGCCGGCGCGAGGCCTCGGCCGTCTTCGGA
>NZ_CDXDOR010000013.1:10183-23634 GCF_978021225.1 Frankia sp. CeTa3Moorea
CCACGACGATGATCTCCATCGGCCCGGGATAGTCCGTGCCGGTGAGTTCATCCAGTTTCGCCCCGATCACCGCCGACTCGCGATAGGCGGAGACGACCACGCTCAATCCCGGCCAGATCTCAGGGTCCGGCGGTGCCGTCGACTCCAGGCCACGGCTGCGCAATCCGATATAGATCGGATACAAAACGTGACCGTAAACGGTTGTGGCTCCCAGCGCCGCGACGGCGGCACCTCGACCGATGGTCCGGACACCTGTCATGGCGGTTACCGTAGCGTTCCGCCGGTCAGCCACAACCAACGGCTCCGTCCTTTGCGGTACGGCGCCATTGACTCCATGACACGCCATGACGCCGCGCAGCCGTGGCACCCGCACCGCGCCAAAGTCGTCCCGCGGAATCGGATGGACCCCCCGGCGGACCTGCGCGCACCTCGACCCCACCTTCACCTCACGACACTCTTGTCATCTACCTGCAACTGTCCGCGACACCCCGCACGAGTACCGAGCCCGCAGTCGTTACCCGACCCCACGGTCGTTACAGTTGTCCGGTGAGCGACTCCACGCGCTGGATCGTCGTTGTCGAGGAACCGTTTCTCCCAGCGGACGCGGGCGGACGGGTGGAGACCTTCAGCTTCCTCACCGCGGCCTCCGCGGCCGGCGTTCGGATGCAGGTCCTGGTGCCTTCCCGGGAGAACCTGGATATCGCCGCGTACGAGGAGGCCGTGCCGGGTTCGGCCGTCATCCGGCTGCCTCGTGACGACAGCCCACGGGCACACCTGACGGCCCGGCCATTCATGCACGCCTCCCGGCCGGTCAGCCCGTTGCGCCGCGCGCTGGAGTCGACGCCGCCACGAGCCGACGCCGTGATCAGTTACAGCTGCCGGACGTCGCATCTCGGCGAGGAGGTCGCCCGGATCTGGAAGCTGCCACATCTGGTGCGCGCGCACAACGTCGACTCGGAGTTCTTCCGGGTGCTGGCCCGCAACAGCTCGGGGCCGCGCACCGTCGCCTACGAGCTGGAGTATCACAAACTGCGGCTGGCGGAGCTTTCGATGCACCACTCTCCGCTCATCACCTGCATCGCGGACATCTCGCTGGAAGACCACAACTGGCGGCGTACGCGGGCGAGCATCCCGACGTTCCACCTGCCGCCGTTCCTGCCTGTCAGTGCCCTCACCGCATCGACGGGCACCGAGCCGACGGGCACCGAGCCGACCGGCACCGAGCCGACCGGCACCGGCCCGGCCGGGCCGGTCCCGCCGGGCCGGAAGCCGGCGCCTCGGGACGGCGCCGGCAAGAAGCTGATCTTTGTTGGCTCGCTGGATACCCCGACCAACATCGAAGCCCTGCGCTGGTTCCTCGGCGGCTGCTGGCCGACGATCCGGGTCCGCCATCCCGACGCGACCTTCCAGGTGGTGGGGCGGCGTCCGGAGGAGGGCCTGGCGGCATGGCTCGGTGGCTTCGAGGGCGTGGAGCTGCACACCGACGTGCCAAGCGTTGCCGGTTACCTCGCCACGGCCACCCTGTCGGTGAACCCGATGCGTTCGGGATCCGGCGTGAACATCAAGGCGATCGAGGCAATGGCGACGGGAACGCCAGTCGTGAGTACACCCACCGGCAGCCGCGGCCTCGGCTGGACGCCCGGTACCCACCTCCTCGTCGCCGAGGACGCGGGGGCCTTCGCCGACGCCGCCTGCAGCCTGCTGGAACAGCCCTGGAAGGCGGCCGAGATCGGAACAGCCGGCCGGGCCTACGTGCTACAGGAACTCGACCACGCGGCACTCATCGGTCGCATCCAGGAACATCTGACGCCAGCCTGAGTCCTTCCCGCCGGGCCTCACCGGGCCGACGGAGGAGGGTGGTAGGCGGGAGACCGGTGGGCGGGAGGCATATCAGAAGGTGAGCATCACCTTGCGGGCGTCGAACGCCTCCGCGTAGCGCGTCCCGCACTCGACGCCGCGCAGCCGCAGGGTTGCGCGGAAGGTCTCGTCGTCGAACCAGGCGCGGTCCTGCTGGCTGCGGAAATGACGTTTGAGATGGTCGAGTTTTGCCCCGACCGTCCCCTCGGGGATTGGGACGTACAGGCTGGGGGACAGCCGGTCGGCCTCCCATTTCGGGATCTCGTAGCCGAGGATGAGCGCCCCGCGAAAGGCCTGCCACGCCAGCTCGCCGAGCACCCGGTGATCCTGGTGAGCATCCGCGAGCGCCGGGGCGAACACGATGTCCGGGGTGACCTGGCGGGCGATCTGCAGCAGGACCTCCTTGACCCCGCTCCACTCCCGCGGGAGGAAACCGTCCCGGACCTCGTGCAGGTGCAGCGAACCGAGCGAGGAGCCGAGCAGTTCACGCGCGCTCTCCTCCGCCTCCGAGCCGCGCTCGCCCTCGCTCGAGAAGACCACCCAGTGCACGGCGGCCTCCGGATGGGCGGCCAGCAACTGCATGATCGTGGCAGCGGCGCCGATCTCCACGTCGTCCGCGTGTGCCCCGAGGGCCACGACGCTGTACGCCCGACCATCGGCCGGCGGGCCCGCCGTCAACGCCAGCATCCGGCACTCCTCCGCGCTCGCCCGCCCTTTCTCTCCCCCTCATGCCAGTGCACGAAGCCTCCGCCCCCCGGTTTCCCGGCAACCGGCCATGCCGTTGACCTTTCGCATCCACACCAACACTTGAAGTACCCAAGCACCCGGAGTGCCCACCGGACCGGCAGAAACACGCGGTGTCCGTCGAGCGGTTCAGAGCAACGCGTGATAGCGGTTCTGCGCGGGCTCCAGACCGTCGGCGATGAGCATCTCGACCGAGTCGGCCGCGTGTTCGAGCAGGAGGGGCAGCTCACGGCGTTCGGTCGGGGTGAAGTCCCGCAGCACGAAGTCGGCCGGATCCATCCGGCCGGGCGGACGGCCGATGCCGACCCGGACCCGCAGGTAGTCTCGTGTCCCAAGCGCCGAGGAGATGGACCGCAGACCGTTGTGGCCGTTGTCCCCACCGCCGCGTTTGAGCCGTACAGCCCCGAAGGGGATGTCAAGCTCATCGTGCACCACGATGAGCCGGGAGACCTCGGCCTTGTAGAAGCTCCGGGCCGCCGCGACAGGACGGCCGGAGAGATTCATGAAGGAGAGCGGGCGGGCGAGGACCGCCCGCGCCCCGGCCAGGCGGGTCTCGGCGACATCGGCCCGGGAACGGTGCGACTTCAGCCGCGACCCGGTCCGCTCGGCGAGCAGGTCCACGACCATGAAGCCGGCGTTGTGCCGATTGCCGGCATAGGTCGGTCCGGGATTGCCGAGGCCGACGACGAGCCAGGGCCCATCGTCGGCCGGGATGGTTACCATCGGCAGACAACATCGGCGATGGAGCGGATCCGCTTAGACGGACGCGCTCGCGACGCCGGCCTCCTCCGCCACCGGAGTCTCGCCGAGCGAGGCCTCCTGCTGAGCGTTCGTCCGCTTGGCCAGGCACTGCACGACGACCAGGTCGGGGTCGGCGTCGAGCTCGGAGCCGGCCGGCAGCGCCAGCTGGCGGGCGAAAATGCTCGTACCCGGCTCGAGCCCGGTGATGTCGACCTCGATCGGGCCGGGCAGCCGGGTGGCGTCGGCCTTCACCGCAATCGTGGTGACCTGCTGGTCGACCAGGGTGTCCGGGTGTGGTTCCCCGATCACCTGCACGGGGATATCGGCCACGACCTTCTCGCCCCGGGCTACGAGCACGAGGTCGATGTGCTCGAAGCTGCCCTTGATCGGGTGGCGCTGGACGTCCTTCGCGAGCGCGAGTTCGGTCCCCTCGGCCAGTTCGAGCGTCAACAGGACGTTCGTGCCGGCGTCGGTCTTGAAGGCGTGGAGTAGGTCGTGTGCGGGCAGCGCAATGTGACGCGGCGGCTTACCGTGACCATAGAGAACGGCCGGGACCTTGCCGGCCCGACGGGTGCGACGAGCCCCGCCCTTACCGAACTCGGTGCGCGGCTCCGCGGCGATGCGGACCTCGGACATGGCGGCGCTCATCCTTTCCTAAACTGGGGATCCGGCGCCGGAGGGCGGTGGAACCACCGCGGCGCGGTCCTTCACAGTACCGGACGCGCCACGGCAAGGGGGAAACGACCCCGTTCTGTCAAGACCCTTGGTGCGTCGCGGCCTTGGTCACCCTGCCCGGTCACGCCGGGCCGCACCTCAGCGCACCTGCGGCCGGATGGTGGCAGCGGGGCGGACCTCCACCTTGGCGGGTAGCCGCGGACGACCGACCGCGGTCCGGGCTCGATGGAGCACCGGGCCACGGATGTCGTCGAGCACGCCGGCGACCCCCGGCCCCGGGACAACGGTGACCGCGATCTCCAGCACGGGTTCCCGCCGGCCGCGCAGCACCGCCCGCACCGCCTCGATGCCCGCGATCCCGAACACGTCGTCCTCGACGGCGTCGGTCAGTGCCGCGGCGGACAGATGGACACCGCCGAGCGCATCATCCGTCACGTAGAGTCCACGACGCCGCGCCGCCAGCGCCGTCTGCGCCCGAAGCCACCCGAGGGCGAGCAGGACGACCAGCCCGGAACCGATCCCCACGGCGAGCCAGAACCAGGTGTGGGAGGTCGGGTAGGAACGGGTGTCGGCATCGAGCACCGCCTCGTCGGCGACGTCGTCTCCGAACGCACCGGCCCCCACCAGCAACGCGAGAACACCGGCCGCGAGGCAGAGCAACCCGACTCCGACCAGGGCGACCCGGTTGAGGCGGTCGGGCGGCGGCTCGGACAGCCCGGCCGGCCCACCGCCGGGCTCCGTGGGTACCCCGCCACCCGCCGAGCGGCCCTCGGCGGTCTGCCCTCCCGCTGCCCGTGTCTCGGTCATGCCGCACCGCCACCGGTCCGTCCCGCCCCGTTGACGGTCCGGTCCGCGGCCGGTGGGGTCGCCTGGATGCGCAGCTCGAGCGGCTCAGCCAGTTCGAAGGAGGCAAGCAAGGAGGCCAGGACGGCACCCGCGCGCTCCCGCGCGCCACCGGCGGCACGCGGCCGAAGACGCAGGCGGACGTCGGCGGTCCGGTCACGGACCCGAACCCGGGCGGCCCGCACCCCGTCGACGGTCAGGGCGGCGGAGCTCAGCGCCCGCGCAAGCCCTCGCCGCTCGACGAAGACAATGGTCTGCGCGCAGCTGCGCCGCACGGCGAGTCGGGACGGCGTTCCGCGCCGCGCTCCGAGCCAGATCAGCAGCAGGCCGACCAGAACGCAGATCCCCGCGGCCAGCCGGACCGCCCCGGAGGACCAGGCCGTGCCCGCCAGGCCGTCCGCCCACGCCGGCCAGTCGACCACGACGTAGCCCCTGCCACCGCCGGCCGCAGCCACGATCTCGATGACGGTGATGACCCCGGCGGCCGCGATCAGCGCGGCGAGCAGTCCGGCAACGATCCTACGCCCCACCCACACGGCGCCCTCCCCTCACCGAGCCCAGCCTTGCCTATTACCCGTGGTCTGTTACCCGTGCGCTGAACGCGAACCGGCGGGACAGAAGATGGCCGCTACCCATCGGAGGACAGCGACGGGATCTCGATGTCCAGGTGTGCCACGCGCACACCCGTGAGCGCTGCGACCCGGTCCCGCACCTCACAACGGACCAGCTCGGCCGTCTCCGTGACCGGGATCGGGTAACGCACGGAGAACGACATCGTCAGCCGGGCGGTGGCTCCCTCCATCTTCGCCGAGACCCGTGGCCTCCCGGCACGCCCACGACGCCGCGCGCCGCCACGGCGCGGGAATCTGCGTGGCGGTCCGGTAACGCCGACAACGTCCGCCGCCGCCATGGCCGCGATCTTCTCGACAACCCGGTCCGCCACCCGCAGGGAACCGGCCCCCGACCGCCTACCCGCGGGACGGCCCGGTCGCACACGCTCCCTCTCGTTCACCGCCCCCCCCGACGCCGGTCACCGCCCACGTAACGGGTGATATCGAGATCACCATCCACCACCTTGCCGATAACCAGCCCTATCGCACCGAAGACCAGCACGATCAGAAACTCGCCGAAGCCCCCGAAGGCGAGGGCGAGTCCGGCGATCAGACCGATGATCAGGCCAAGCGCGCTCGATCGCATGTGGCTCTTCCCCTTTCCCGGCCCATCCAGCCCGGCCCATCCAGCGGCCGCGGTACCCGGTCCGCCCCTCTGGACCGGCAGATCGAGGGGCGTCCCGCATGATCGTCACATGGAACCGGGCCCGGGGTACGGTCCCGCGGACCCGGTGTCGCCTCAGCGCACCCGAGGACCACGGCCGGGGCCGAACCGCGCCCAGCGGTACGACCACCACCGGCGCGCGGAGTCGGGACACCGGCGCCCGCGACCGCGAACCCAGGCGAACAGGATGCCCGCGGCGGTGGGCCGGTGATGGGTGGTGAGGCGGACGCCCGGAACACCCGGCGCGTCCGGCCCAGCCGGCCCGTCCGGCGCGGATCGCAGGGCCCGCAGGCCGGCGGCGAACACCTGTGGATCACCTCCCCGATCCGGGTGGTGCGTGCGGATGAACGCGCGGATCTCGGCCCTGCGTCGGGCGGCGTCGAGCTGGCGTCGGGATGACTCCTGCCGCCGATCGGAGGTCACGACGCCCCCATCTCCGCCGCCCCCGCATCCGGCACCCCCGAACGGAGCGTCTCCGGACCGACCACCGCCGCGTCCGGCCCCTCCGGACACGACAGGTCCGGATCCGGAATCGCCAGATCACGGATGACGACGTCGACCCGGGGACAGCCGGGTTCGGCCGCCAGCACCGCGGCGCGCACCCGGGCGGCGAGCTCACCGAGCCGTTCCCCGTACCGGCACACGATCTGCACCAGGATCCCGTCCGGCCGTACCCGTACCCCCTCCACCCGGCGGCCCGGAAGGTAGGTCGCGACCTCGGCCGCGGCACCCGCCCCGCCGTCCGGAACGCGGTGACGATCCTCGTGCCGGACCGGCGCGCCGATGAGCCGGACGACACCGGGACAGGACAGCACGGTCCGGGCCACCGCATCCGGATCCCAGGCGAACCCGCTCACCGGCCCGGCCGCCGTCGGGTTCGTACTCATTCGACCCGCCGCGACTCTTCCGATTCCTCCTCGCCGATGTAGACGTCGTCGATCGCGATATTCACCTCGGTGACCTCCAGGCCCGTCATTCCCTCCACGGAGGTGACGACGTTGTGCCGGATCGAGTGGGACAGATCCACGATGGAGACCCCGTAGTCGCAGACGACGTCGAGGTCGATCGCGGCCTGCCGTTCCCCGACCTCCACCGCGACTCCCTGGGAGACGCTGGCCGAAGCGCCGGGGATGCGGGCCCGGAACGAACCCATCGCGCGGGCCCCACCCGAGCCCAGGCTGTGTACCCCGGAGACCTCGCGTGCCGCGACACCGGCGATCTTGCGGACGACGGCGTCCGCGATCGACGTCCGGCCCCGGCCGGTCACCAGCTCGGTGGACGTCTTGCGCTCCGGCACGGTGGTGCGACGCGCACCACCTGCGTCCGAGGTCTTCGCCTCGGGCCCGGCCGCGCTGGTTGTGGTGGTCATGGTGCTCCTTCCTGGCCGGCATCGTCGGAGCGCCCAAAGCGGTGGAAGGGGTCAGGTCCGACCAGGAGCGGGACGTCGAGGGACGATCCGTCCGGGCGCTCTCCGGTGCGGTCGTTCACGATCAGGGATACCCGAATTCTCCGGTCGGACAACAACCCGTTCCCGTCGGCACAGCTACGATTACTGAACGGAAGCGCGCATCGTCCCCGCCGCGTCGCCGGGGGCCGATTCGCTGCGCCCCTCGCGATCCTTCGCGGGCGGACGCTCATCCGCTCCCGGCGCGGGCGGATAGGTTTGGGTGCCGGCCGCCACCGAACGCCACGCCGCCCAGCGGGCGCGTGCGTCCGAGCGAAGGAGCATCCGCTGCCTCGATCCCACCCGGGTCCGCGCCGAAGCGCCGGAGCCGGCCCCGCTACCGTCACCGTGCGAGCCCCGGCCAAGGTCAACCTGCATCTCGGCGTCGGACCGCTCCGACCGGACGGCTACCACGACGTCATCACAGTGCTGCAGGCCGTCTCGCTGTTCGACGACGTCTCGGCGACGTCGGTCGATCCCCCGCAGTTCCACGGCTCGGGGCTATCGACCACCGGCGACGGCGGCGGGGACGGCCGGTCCGGCGGGGACGTAGTCGTGACCGTCGAGGTGTCCGGGGAGGGCGCCGACCCGGCGTCGCTGGGTCCGGCGACGCCCACGCCGGAGGTCTCCCTCGTCCCCACTGGCCGGGACAACATCGCCGTCCGGGCCGCTCACCTGGTTGCCGAGGCCGCGGGCATCACCTCGGAACGTGTTCATCTCACCCTGGCGAAGGGCATCCCCGTCGCCGCGGGGATGGCCGGGGGCAGCGCCGACGCGGCGGCGGCGCTCGTCGCCTGCGACGCGCTGTGGCAGACCGGACTGGACCGGGCGACCCTGACCCGGCTCGCCGCCCAGCTCGGCAGCGACGTCCCGTTCCCCCTGGCCGGCGGCACCGCACTCGGCACCGGGCGCGGCGAGCAGCTCACCGACGTCCTGGCGACGGGCGAGTACTACTGGGTGTTCGCGCTCGCCGACGGCGGCCTGTCCACCCCCGCGGTCTACAAGGAGTTCGACCGGCTGACCGAGGGCAAACTGCGGACCGGCCCGACCCCCGCCGACGACGTGCTCGCCGCGCTGCGCACCGGCGACCCCGGTCAGCTCGGGGCCGCCCTGGTCAACGACCTGCAGCCGGCGGCGCTGCGGCTTCGGCCGTCCCTGCGCCGCGTCCTGGAGGCGGGCCGGGAGCTGGGAGCCGTCGGGGCGATCGTGAGCGGCTCCGGTCCGACCTGCGCCTTCCTCGCGGCCGGAGCGCAGGAGAGCATCGCGCTCGCGGCAAGCCTCGCCGGGATGGGGGTCGCCCGCGCGGTACGCCGGGCCTCCGGGCCGGCGAGCGGCGCCAGGATGGTGGAGGGGGCAGGCGAAGCGCCGTGAGCGCCGTCCTGGTCAGCCTCGAGAACGTCGACGCCGCGTTCGGCACCCGGACGCTGCTCGACCGGGTGAGCCTGGGGATCGGCGCCGGGGAACGGATCGGGGTCGTCGGGCGCAACGGGGCCGGGAAGTCCACCCTGCTGCGGATCATCGCCGGCGAGGTGGCCCCGGACGCCGGCCGGGTCGTGCCCGCCGGTTCCACCCGGGTCGCCACCCTGGCGCAGGCCGACGTGCTCCCCGCCGAGCGCACCGTGCGCGAGATTGTCGTGGGCACCGTCGCCGAGCACGAGTGGGCGGCGGATCCCCGGCAGCGGGGCATACTCGCCGGGCTCGGGCTGCTCGAACGGCTCGACGACCCGGTCGGGCCGATGTCGGGCGGGGAACGCCGCCGGGTGGCGCTGGCCCAGCTCCTCGTCCAGGACACCGACCTGCTGATCCTGGACGAACCGACGAACCACCTGGACGTCGAGGGGGTCGCCTGGCTCGCCCGGCATCTCGCCGGCTTCCGCGGTGGACTGCTCGTCGCGACCCACGACCGCTGGTTCCTCGACGAGGTGTGCGGACGGGTCTGGGAAGTCGTGGACGGGCGCGTCGACGCGTACGAGGGCGGCTATTCCGCGTACGTGCTCGCACGGGCCGAACGCACCCGGCGGGCCGACGCCACCGAGGCCAGGCGCCAGAACCTGCTGCGTAAGGAACTCGCCTGGCTACGCCGCGGCCCGCCCGCCCGGACCAGTAAGCCGCGCTTCCGCATCGACGCGGCCAATGCGCTGATCGCCGACGAGCCGCCGCCCCGGGACACCATGGCGCTGCGCAGCTTCGCGGCATCCCGGCTGGGCAAAGACGTCTACGACGCCGAGCATGTCACGGTCCGGATCGGGGACCGGACGTTGTTCGACGACGTCACCTGGCTGGTCGGACCGGGGGACCGGATCGGGCTGGTCGGTGTCAACGGAGCCGGCAAGACCACCCTGCTGCGCGTGCTGCTGGGTGCGGTGACGCCGGACGCCGGCCGGGTCCGGGTGGGGGCCAGCGTGCGACCGGCCCTGCTGTCCCAGGAAATCGCCGAACTACCGGCGCCGCTGCGGGCACTGGAGGCCGTCGAACAGGTCGGGCGGGTCCTGGAGGTCGAGAAAGGCCAGGAACGGACCGCCGGCCAGTTACTCGAGCAGTTCGGCCTCCCGTCGTCGCGGCAGTGGACGCGGGTCGGGGAGCTCTCCGGCGGCGAACGCCGCCGGCTGCAGCTGCTGCGCCTGCTGATGGCCAGACCGAACGTGCTGCTCCTCGACGAGCCGACCAACGACCTCGACACCGACACCCTCACCGCGCTCGAGGACCTCCTCGACTCGTGGCCGGGCAGCCTGATCGTGGTCAGCCACGACCGCTATTTCCTCGAACGCACCTGCGACGTGACGCTGGCGCTGCTCGGCGACGGCCACCTGCGCATGCTGCCCGGCGGCATCGAGGAGTACCTCGCCCGGCGCGCGGCCGCCCGGGAGGAGGCCGCGGCCCGGGCACCGTCATCCCGGGGTTCGTCGGCCTCCGGCGGCGGAGCGGGCGGGCAGGCCACCGGCGGACAGGGCACCACCGTCGCCGAAGCTGGGCGGACAGGTGGGCCGCCCGCCCTGTCCGGGAGCGAGCTGCGCGCCGCCCGCAAGGAGCTGACCCGGCTCGAGCGCGCCCTGGACCGGCTGAGCCGACGCGAGCAGGAGCTGCATCACGAGCTGGCCGAGGCCGCGACGGATCATGGGCGTCTGCTGACGCTGGACGCCGAGCTGCGCGCCGTCGTCGCGGACAAGGACAGCACCGAGGAGGCCTGGCTCACCCTCGCCGCCGAGATCGAGGGTGGCTGACAAGCCGCCGCCACCCGCCGCCCGGTCAGGCGGTAGCGCGTTTCGCCGCGAGACGCACCGGGTCCGGCCAGCGGACGTCCCGCACCAGGTGGACGGTCTCCATCAGCTTGATCAGGTAGAAGCTGGTGTCGATCTGCCAGGGCCGCACCCCGTGCCGGGCCGAGGTCGGCTCGGCGTGATGCAGGTTATGCCAGGACTCGCCCATCGACAGCAGGGCCAGCGGCCACACGTTGGTCGACCGGTCCCGCGACCGGTAAGGACGCGAGCCGAGGACGTGGCAGATGCTGTTCACCGACCACGTGACGTGGTGCAGCAGCGCGATACGGACCAGCCCGGCCCAGAAGAACGCCTCCAGCGCCGCGGCGAATGAACCCCCCCACAGGCCGCCGATCATGGCGGGCAGCACGAGGCTGGCGAACGCGCACAGCGCGAACGAGCGGCTGACCTTCATGATGTCGGGATCGTCGAGCAGGTCCGGGGCGAACCGACGCTGGTCGGTCTGCTCGACATCGAACAGCCAACCCACGTGGGCGTGCCAGAGACCCTTGATCAGCGACCACGTCCCCGGACCGTAACGCCATGGCGAGTGCGGGTCGCCCTCGGTGTCGCTGAAGGCGTGATGACGCCGGTGGTCGGCCACCCACCGGATAACCGGGCCCTCGATCGCCATGTTGCCGGCGACCGCCAGCGCGATCCGCACCGGCCTGGACGTCCGGAAGCCGCGGTGGGTGAAGTAACGGTGGAAGCCGATCGTCACGCCATGGCCGGTGATGCCGTAGAACACCACGGCGAGGACGACGTCCCGCCAGGAGATCCACCGCCCCCACATCGCCGGGATCGCGACCGCCAGGGAGACCAGCGGCACCACGATCGTCACCACCATCACGACCTGCTCGACGCGGGCCTTCGTCATCGAACGGGGCCGCGAGGCGTTGCCGCGGCTGTTCGCGGGATCAGCCCGGCGGGGAACCGGGCCCGTGGTGGGTTCGCGGTCGTCCCGCGGTGCCCGATTGTCGCTCGGTGTCACCGTGTCGGTAGCGGTCATCGCCTCGTTCCGTCCGTCGCGGCTGGCCCACTGTGCCGGCGCTCCATCCGCCACGGTAGCCCGCCGACATGACAACGTCCCCCCGCCTCTACGTCCGCCACGCAAACAAACCATCGGTCGCCGACCCGACCCGGATCGATCGGCACCGCCGCGCACCACGGTCACCGGCAGGTCGATGACAAGCCGATGACGAATAGCGACATCTAATAAAATTTGATGTTATTAGATGACAGCCAGTGGCAGTCTGGCGACGAAGAGATGAACGGCGGCCAACCAAACCCGGTCCGGGACGCCCGCCCGCGCCGGCCGGCGGGCAGGGTAGCCGGCGGCGGCCCGGCTTTTACCATCCGAGCCACCCCACGATGGTAGAGTTGGCATGTTTTCTCGCGGTCCGCCGTAGTGTAATCGGCAGCACAGGAGATTTTGGTTCTCTTAGTCCACGTTCGAGTCGTGGCGGCGGAGCATTACCGGGCCCGGAGCATTACCAGGCACGGAGCTACCGGACACCATCAGTAATACCATCGAAAAGAATATTCCGGAAGCACCGCCACACCATCACCACGGCGGCAGACAGGCACACATCATTTCCCAATCCGGGGCCGGCGTGTTCCCGGGATGGCCGTGGCATCTGCCGGCGCCTTCCGGTCGACGGGTAGTGTGGGCGCCGTCGCCCCACCGCTGTCCAGGTCCGAAGACTCGGGAGATCGCGTGACATCATCACGTCCGGCGGCCGTCATCATCCTGGCAGCGGGCGAGGGCAAGCGCATGCGCTCGACGACACCGAAGGTGCTGCACCACATCGCCGGGCGCTCCCTTCTCCACCACGTGCTAAGCGCGGCCGGAGCCCTCGCGGCGGCGCGGACCGCGGTCGTCGTGGGCCACGGCCGCGAACAGGTCGCGGCGATGCTGGCGGAGCAGGCTCCCGAGGTCGTCCCGGTCGTCCAGGACCGCCAGCACGGCACGGGCCATGCCGTCCGGGTGGCCTTGGCGGCGTTCGGCGAGCTGGCGCCCAGCGGCACGGTGGTCGTGCTGCCCGGCGACACCCCGCTGTTGACCGGCGCGACGCTCACTGCCCTGGTGGCCCAGCACCATGCCCGGGCGGCCGCGGCAACGGTCCTGTCGGCCGTTGTCGACGACGCCACCGGTTACGGCCGGGTGGTGCGCGACGGCGACGGCGCGGTCCGGGCCATCGTCGAGCATCGCGACGCCGACGCCGCCACCGCGACGATCCGAGAGATCAACACCGGCGTGTACGCGTTCGCCGCGGGCCCACTCCAGACCGCACTCGCAGGGCTGACCAGGGACAATGCTCAAGGTGAGGAGTACCTCACCGACGTCGTCGGGCTGCTGGTCGCCGCCGGGCGGCCGGTGGCCGCGCGGGTCGTGGACGATCCCGGCGAGGCCGGTGGGGTGAACGACCGCGTCCAGCTCGCCGCCGCCGGACGGGTGCTGCGGGACCGGATTGTCGAGGCGGCGATGCGCGCCGGCACCACCGTCGTCGACCCGCAGACCACCTGGATCGACGCCGACGTCATCCTCGAACCGGACACGACGCTCGCCCCCAACACCTTCCTGCACGGCCGGACGCACGTCGCTCGCGGCGCCG
>NZ_CDXDOR010000013.1:24229-56454 GCF_978021225.1 Frankia sp. CeTa3Moorea
AACCAGACGAAGGTCCCGCACCTGGCGTATGTCGGCGACGCGGTGGTCGGCGAGCGCAGCAACATCGGATGCACGACGGTCTTCGTGAACTACGACGGGGTGGCCAAGCACCGCACGATGATCGGCTCGGATGTCCGGATCGGCAGTGATACCATGCTTGTTGCTCCGGTCACGGTCGGGGACGGGGCCTACACCGGCGCCGGATCCGTGATCCGGGAGGACGTTCCGCCGGGCGCGCTGGCGGTCCGGGAGGGGCGGCAACGGATCATCGAAGGCTGGGTCTCCCGCCGCCGTCCCGGCAGCCCGGCGGCACGAGCGGCCGCCGCGGCCGGCGTCCCGGCCCCCGGCGGTGCCGGAGATTCCGAGCGTCCCGATGAAATGCCACAACCGTCCGCGGCCGAGGCCGCCGTGCCGATCCCAGCTCATCAGGGTGACGTGGCGCACCGGAGTGAGTTGCCGCCTACCGGCAAGGGCGAGGCCGGCATCGCCGGTATTCCCAGCGCGGGGAGCAGAACGTAAAACCGGGAAGCAGAATGTAAAGAGACGTCCGTCCGAACCTTCTGGCCAGCGAGGGGATGCACACCGCCCGGTCTGCCCCGCCCGGGTCGGCGGCCCGGGGTCCGCGGGCGGCGGCCGGCGGGCCTCGCCGGAGTCGCGGGCGGCGATCCGGGCACGTGGGTACCGTCCCGCCTGCGCAAACAGGGGCGGGACCGGGTAGGCCCGAGTGTTGAACCGTGCGGCCTCACGGCCGTTCCCCGAACGGGTCACCCGCCCGGGGGCTGCCCACGCCAGCCCGACCACGCCAGCCCGACCACGCCGTCACGCCCGAGGAGTACGCGGTGGCCTACCAGACCGAGAACCGGCGCAATCTGATGCTCTTCGCGGGACGTTCGCACCCGGGCCTCGCGGCGGAGGTCGCGGCCGCGCTCGACGTCGAGCCCGTCCCCACCAATGCCTACGAGTTTGCCAGCGGCGAGATCTTCGTCCGCTTCTCCGAATCGGTTCGAGGCTGCGACGCCTTCGTGCTCCAGTGCCATTCGGCCCCGGTGAACACCTGGCTGATGGAACAGCTGATCATGGTGGACGCGCTGAAGCGGGCCAGCGCCAAACGGATCACCGTCGTCGCGCCCTTCTACCCCTATGCGCGCCAGGACAAGAAGCACCGTGGCCGGGAGCCGATCTCGGCCCGCCTCGTCGCCGATTTGTTCAAGACCGCCGGCGCGCACCGGCTCATGTCGGTCGACCTGCACACTGCCCAGATTCAGGGCTTCTTCGACGGGCCGGTGGACCATCTCTTCGCGTTGCCGCTGCTCACCAACTACATCGAGTCCAAGCTGGACACGTCCGAGGTGACCGTCGTCGCCCCCGACTCGGGCCGGGTCCGCGTGGCTGAGCGGTGGACCGACCGGCTCGGCTGCCCGCTGGCCATCATCCACAAGCGGCGTGACCCGGACGTTCCCAACCAGGTGAAGATGTTCGACGTGGTCGGCGAGGTGCACGGACGGACCTGCGTCATCGTCGACGACATGATCGACACTGCCGGCACGATCACGAAGGCCGCGGAGTCACTCAAGGAGCACGGCGCGGCGGGCGTCATCGCGGCGGCAACCCACGGCGTACTGTCCGGCCCCGCCGCCGACCGGCTGAAGAACTCGGAGATCAGCGAGGTCGTCCTCACGAACACGCTGCCCCTGCCCAGCGAGGCTCGCATCGACAAGATCACCGAACTGTCCATCGCCCCGCTGCTGGCCGCGGCCATCAAGGCCGTGTTCGAGGACGGGTCGGTGACCGGCCTGTTCGGCGGAGACGCCTGACCGAGGCTCGGATCTCCCACCCCGCCACCGAGACAGGCGCAGGCAGGCGAACGGCCGCGAAGAACGACCTGGGGCGTCCCGGCGGCTGCCCCGCGTCCGTAGACTGCCCTGCCATGGCAGCGCAACAGCCGAAGGTGTCTCTCACCGGGATCAAGCCGACGGGCGAGCCGCACCTCGGCAACTACATCGGAGCGATCCGGCCGTCGCTGGAGCTCACCTCGACCTACGAGTCGATCTATTTCGTCGCCGACTACCACGCCCTGACATCCGTGCGTAGTCGCGAGGAGTTGGCGAGCTACACCCGCTCGGTGGCGGCCACGTGGCTCGTGCTCGGACTCGACCCGACGAGCACGATCTTCTACCGCCAGTCCGACGTCCCCGAGATCTTCGAGCTGGCCTGGGTGCTGTCCTGCGTCACCGGCAAGGGTCTGATGAACCGGGCCCACGCCTACAAGGCAGCCCGTGACCGCAACGCCGAGGCCGGCGTCCCCGATCTGGACGCCGGCATCAACATGGGCCTGTTCAACTATCCGATTCTGATGGCCGTCGACATTCTCATCATGAATGCCGACGTGGTCCCCGTCGGTCAGGACCAGTCGCAGCACGTGGAATACGCCGCCGACATCGCCGGCTCCTTCAACCATCTGTTCGGCGACGTGTTCAGCCTGAAGATCCCGGAGGTGGTCCTCCCGGCCGGGAGCTCGGCGAAGGTACTGCCCGGCATCGACGGCCGCAAGATGAGCAAGTCATACCGGAACACCATTCCCCTCTTCGCGCCGGAGAAGCAGCTACGGAAACTCGTCCGTGGGATCGTGAGCGACAGCACCCCGCTGGCGGACCCGAAGGACCCGGACAGTTCCGCGGCCTTCGTCCTGCTCGAGAACTTCGCGGCTCCCGAGGCAATCAAGGAGATGCGCAGCCGTCTGGAGCAGGGTGGCACTGGATGGGGCGAGGTGAAGAACGCCCTGTTCGAGACACTCAACGACTGGCTGTCACCGCTGCGGGAGCGCTACACCGAGCTCATCACCCCGGACAGCGAGCTGGACGACATCCTCGCGGCGGGTGCCGAGCGGGCCCGCGACCGGGCCCGGCCAGTGCTCGCCGGGGTCCGGCGCGCGATCGGGATTTCCCCGCTCTGACCTTCCCCGCTGTTCCGCCCTCCCCCGCCCGTTCCACCGGACGGGTCAGTCGGAACGGGCGGGTCAGTCGGAACGGGCGACGCGGGCAGCGCGGGCGACGCGGGCGGCGGCCAGCCGGCAGAAGGCCGCGACATCGAGGGTCTCGCCCCGGGCACCAGGATCGACCTCGGCGGCACGCGCCAGTTCCCCGGCGGCGGCGGGCGATCCGGCCCAGAGCGCCAGGGCCGTACGCAGGGTCTTGCGGCGCTGCGCGAACGCGGCATCGATCGCGGCGAAAACGTCCGCCCGCAGCCGCGCCGGACCGGGCAGGGGCCTGCGGGTGAAGGCCACCAGCCCTGAATCGACATTCGGCTGCGGCCAGAAGACCGGTCTGGGCACCGCACCGGCCGGCCGGGCGTGCGCGTACCAGGCCAGCTTGACGCTGGGCGCCCCGTACACCCGGCTGCCCGGCGGCGCGGTGAGCCGGTCGGCGACCTCCGCCTGGACCATCACCAGCCCGCGGCGCAGCGAGGGCAGCCGTTCCAGCAGCCCGAGCAGCAGCGGCACCGCGATGTTGTAGGGCAGGTTCGCGGCGAGCACCCCGGGCGCGGCCACGTCGGCGGGCAGGTCGGCCGGGGTGACCCGCAGACCGTCGGCGGCCACCACGCGCAACCGCTCGGCGACGTCGGCCGGCAGCCGGGCGGCCACGGTCACCGGCAGGACCGCGGCGAGGGGGCGATCCACCTCGACAGCGACGACGGCCTTCGCCGCCTCGACGAGCCCCAGGGTCATCGACCCGAGTCCTGGCCCGATCTCCAGCACCGTGTCGTCCGGGCCGACGCCGGCGAGCCGCACCAGCCGGCGGACGGTGTTCGCGTCGACGAGGAAGTTCTGCCCGCGCCGTTTCGTCGGCCGCAGGTCCAGCTCGTGCGCGAGGGCCCGAAGCTCAGCCGGCGAGAACAGCGCGTCGGTGTCTACCAGGGCCCGAACACCCGCTCCGCGTTTGCGGCGATGTGCGTGCCGAGCTCGGCGACGCCGACGCCGCGGGTCTCGGCCAGCACCCGCAGCGTCAGCGGAATGAGGTACGGGCCGCCGGGCCGGCCCCGCCAAGGGGTCGGGGTGAGGAACGGCGCGTCGGTCTCCACCAGGATGAGATCCGCCGGGGCGACGGCCGCCGCCTCCCGCAGATTGGCGGCATTGGAGAAGGTGACGTTACCGGCGAACGACATCACGTACCCGGCGTCCGCGCAGATCTTCGCCATCGCTGTGTCCCCGGAGAAGGCATGGAAGACGACCTTCTCCGGGGCGCCCTCCTCGCCGAGGATGCGCAGCGTGTCGTCGTGGGCGTCCCGGTCGTGGATCATCAGCGCCCGGCCGGTCTCCTTGGCGATCGCGATGTGGCGCCGGAAGCTCTCCTGCTGCGCGGCATGCGCCTCGGGTGGGGTGCGGAAGTAGTCCAGGCCCGTCTCGCCGATCGCGCGCACGCGATCGGCGCGGGCCAGCTCGGCGATGGCGGCGAACGTCTCCTCGGTGACCCCGTGGGCCGCCTCGTTAGGATGGATCGCGACGGCGGCGTAGATCTCCGGATGCGCCGCGGCGACCTCGGCCTGCCATCTGCTGGTGGGCAGGTCGATGCCGACGGTGACGGCCCGCGTGACACCGACTGCCCGGGCCGCCGCGATCGCCGCCGGAACTTCGGTGCCCATCAGGTCGAGATGACAGTGGCTGTCGACCACGGCCACGGGAAGAGGGTCCGGCGGTGGCGGCGGATCACCCGACCGGCCAGAGTTTCGCGCCACCTCGCCCGCCCTCCCGTGCCCGCCCTTCGTTTCCTGAAGTCTGAAGTCTACGACCGCCGCCGAGTGTGCCAGACAACCCGGCATGGGACGCTAATCGGGTGAGCAAGCGCAAGGACCCCACGCGATGACGACACCGTTGACCGTTGCCCTGGTCACCCCGCTGACCGGTCCCGACGCCGCCCAGGGCCTCGCCGGGCTACGAGGGGTCACCCTGTGGGCGCGTGACGAACGCCTCCCACCGCCCTGGGACGAGGTGAGTCTCACCGCCTACGACGCGTATCCCGATCCGGCCACCGCCATGCGCGCCGCGGTGGCCGCGGGACCCGACGCCCTGCTCGGACCCTACGGCCACCGGGCGGCACTCGCGGCCTGTGCTGCGACGGACCGGGTGGTCTTCAACACCGGCGCCCCGTCCACGCGCTTCGTCCGGCAGGCCTTCCCGAACGTCGTGAACATCGCCGCGGCCACCTCGACCTGGCCGCGCGGGGTCCTCGCCGCCGTGCGGGCGGCCGATCGACGGGCCCGCAAGGTCGTCCTGCTCGCCTCCGGGGACACCGCCGTCGAGATCACATCGGTAACGAAGGCCGCCGCGGTAGCGCAGTCGTTCGAGGTGGCTTCGCACGTCTTCCCCCCGGGCAAGGCCGCCCTCACCGCGACCCGGCTGCCCCCGGGCGACATCCTCATCGTCCACGCCGGCCCGGACGACGAGCTGGCGGCGGCGAACATCCTGCTGCGCCGGCCGTGGCGGGCGGCCGCCTTCTCCACGGCCGTCAGTGCGCAGGCCACCGCGAGCCTGGGCGACCTGCGCGAGCAGCTGCTGGCGCCGGGCAGCTGGATGCCCGAGAGCACCCAGCCGACCGCGACCGGTCCGACCGCGCGGGAGTTCACCGCCGACTTCACCGCCCTGCACGGCGTCGCGCCGACCGAAACGGCGGCCTGGGCCTACGTCACCGGGCTGATCCTGGGACGGGCCATTCGCTACTGCGGAGGCGTGCAGGACACCTCCGTGCTCGCCGCCGCCCGGGGCATCGACACGACCACGTTGCTCGGTCGCTTCCGGCTGGACGAGGCGACGGGGCTCCAGGTCGGCCACCAGATCCCGATCGTGCAGTGGCAGGCCGGTGCCTCCCGGACGGTCTGGCCCCGTGAGTCGGCGCGGGCACCGTTCGCCCATCCCCGGCTGTTCACCAGCCGCCCGGGGACGGCGTCGCGGACTTCGCCGGGGACGGGCACGTTTTCGATCAGCCCTCCCACGCCGACGGCCGGATCGGGGACGACGCCCCCGACCACGCAGCCCCCGACCACGCAGCCCCGGACCGCGCAGCCCCGGACGCCTCCGGCCTCGCGCACACTCCCCACCACGTGAGTGGGCCTCCGCCGCCGACGGGCCATCCGGGGCGGGTGAACCGTCCGGAGCGGTGGCCCATCCGGGGGGTGGACCACCCGGAGCGGGTGAACGGTGGTTGATTCGGGTGCCGCCGTGGTACTGAGAAACTCACGGCGGCACTTGGCGGCCCGCGGAGGGGGAAACATGGCAGCGGGTCCACTCGGTCGTGCTCCCGCGGGGCCGTGGCGCCGCCGGGCCGTAGTGGGCATCCTCGGTGGCCTGACGGTGGCCTTCGCGGTGGCGACGGCCCGGCTGTTCGTCTTTCCGCACCAGGATGCTCCCGCCCCGGTGGACGCGATCGTCATGTTCGCCGGGAGTCCGGGACGGCTCGAACGCGCCGTCGCACTCGCGCGGGCCGGCTACGCACCCGTGCTCGCGGTCTCGGCGCCGACGGAGAAGGACCCGTGCCCCGGGCCCATTCCCGGGGTCGAGGTGATCTGTTTCTCGCCCGATCCGCGGACGACCCAGGGCGAGTCGCGGTGGACCTCCGCGGCGGCGGCACGCCGCGGGTGGCATTCGCTCATGGTCGTCGCCTCGACCTCACAGAGCACGCGCGCCCGGCTGCGCCTCGACCGTTGCTATGACGGCGAGACGCGGATGCAGGGGGTCCCGCCCCCGCGCCGGGCCTGGCCGTACGTGATCGCCTACGAGTGGGCGGCCCTGGGCAAGGCCCTCGTTCTCCAACGCCACTGCTGACCGCCGACCGTGCTCAGCGCCCGCCGGCCCGGTCCCCGGCCCGGGCGGCGAGCTCCGCGGCATAGACCTCGTTGCGGGAGACGCCGTACTCGGCGGCCACAGCCTTGCGCGCGTCCTTCGGGGACATCCCCGCCGAGGTTCGTCGGGCTACCTCGGCGACCAGGATCCTGCCGTCGATGATCGGCCCGGCCACGCTTGGCCCAGCCACGCTTGGCCCAGCCACGCTTGGCCCAGCCACGCTTGGTTCGGCCACGCCCGGCCCGGCCCGGCCCCGGGTACCGCCGGCGACCACCAGCGTGAACTCCCCCCGGATAACCCGGCCGTCGGTGGCCCAGCCGAGCAGATCGGCGAGGTCGCCGCGGACGATCTCCTCGAAGGTCTTCGTCAGCTCGCGGCAGAGCACCGCCGGACGGTCGGCGCCGAAGGCCGTGACGAGGTCGCGCAGGCCGGCCACGAGCCGGTGCGGGGACTCCAGGAACACCATCGTCCGCGGCTCGCCGGCCAGGTCGCGAAGGCGTCCACGCCGGTCGCCGCCCTTGCGCGGCAGGAAGCCCTCGAAGGTCCAGCGGTCCGTCGGCAGCCCGCTGACGGCCAGGGCCGCGGTGACGGCGGACGGACCGGGAACGACGGTCACGGCCATCCCCGCGGCGGCGGCTGCGGCCACGACCCGGAACCCGGGGTCGGAGACGGCGGGCATCCCGGCGTCGGTGACGAGCGCGACGGTGGCACCCTGGCGCAGGTAGTCGGTGAGCCGGGCGGCCCGGGCGCCTTCCACCGCGTCGTAGCACGACACGATCCGCCCGGACACCGTCACGCCGAGCGCGTGCGCCAGCCGTAGGACCCGGCGGGTGTCCTCGGCGGCGATCACATCCGCGGTGGCGAGGATCTCGCCGAGCCGAGGGCTGGCGTCCCGGACGTCACCGATGGGGGCACCGCACAGCACCAGGGTCCCGGACACCCGACCAGTCTGTCAGGAGCCAGGACCTACCCTGATCGGTGTGACGGCGACGACGGCCCACCTGCCCTGGACGGCGACCGGTCGCGGGGACGCGGCGCGGGTGGCCGGCCCGGGTTCCTCCGGCCCGGCCGGCGGTCGGCCGCTCTCGGTGCGTGAGCGGCTGTGCCCACCGATGCCGCGGTCGCCGCTCGTAGGGTGGCTGGCGACCCTGTCCGTCGCGATCGTCGCCGGGCTGCTGCGTTTCTGGCACCTCACAGAGCCCCGCGGGATCTACTTCGACGAGGTCTACTACACCAAGGACGCCTGGGGCCTGCTGACGGCCGGGTATGAGATCAACTCGACGACCTGTTCCGGTCCGGCCTACGTCGTCCATCCGCCGTTCGGCAAGTGGCTGATGGCCGCCTCCGAGGGTCTGTTCGGCTATACCGACTGTGCCGGGGTCTCGCACGGCAGTCCGGAGCTCGGCTGGCGGTTCTCATCCGCGCTGTTCGGGACGCTCGCTGTCTTGGTCCTCGCCCGCGCCGCCCGACGGATGTTCCGCTCCACGCTCCTGGGCTGCTTCGCCGGTCTGCTCCTCGCCCTCGACGGGCTGGAGTTCGTGCAGAGCCGCATCGGGATCCTCGACATCTTCCTGATGACTGGCGTCGTCGTGGCGCTGGCCTGTCTGCTGCTCGACCGGGACGACGGCCGCCGCCGGCTCGCCGACCGCCTGGAACCGACTGGTTCCGGTCCCGGATCAGCACCGCTGGGGGACAATGCCGCCGGCCCGGACAGCGGCTCGACCGCCGGCCCGGACAGCGGCCCGACCGCGGCGGCTCCGCCCACCCGGGCCGACCGCCTCCTCGACACGTACGGGCCGCGGCTGGGGTTCCGCCCCTGGCGGCTGGCCTGCGGGGTGGCCCTGGGACTGTCCATGGGAGTGAAGTGGAGCGCCCTCTACACGATCATCGGCTTCGCGGCGCTCGCCCTCGCGTGGGACATCGGAGCGCGGCGCACCGGCGGAGCCCGCCGACCCGTGCTGGGAGCACTGCGCCGGGACAGCCCGGCCTGGTTCGCCGGGTTCCTACTCGTCCCCATCGTGACCTTCCTCGCCACCTGGACCGGCTGGTTCGCCACCGACGGCGGCTACTACCGCCACTACTACGGCAACGGCTTCGGCGCCGCGTGGCACGGCTGGTGGAAGTACCAGATGGCGGTGCTGAAGTTCCACGAGGGACTCCACGAGGGGCACGCCTTCGCGTCGCATCCGATGAGCTGGCTGGTGATGGCGCGGCCGGTCGCGTACTACTACTCCTCGCCGGCGTACGGGACCTCGGGCTGCCACGATCCGGCCGGCTGCTCCCGGGAGGTCCTCGCCCTGGGCAACCCGGCGATCTGGTGGGTCGGCACGGCGGCGCTGGTCGCGATGCTCGCCTGGTGGGTCTCCCGGCGGGACTGGCGGGCGGCCCTGGTGCTGGTCGGGTTCGGCTCGGCCTTCGTGCCGTGGCTGCTGCTCCCGAACCGCACGATGTTCTTCTTCTACGCGCTGCCGTCGCTGCCGTTCCTGGTCCTCGCCATCACGGCGCTGGCCGGGCTCGTCCTCGGCCCGCGCGAGGCGTCGGAGACCCGCCGCCTGGTCGGGGCGCTGTCGGTCGGAATCTACACGATCATCGTCGTGCTGCTCTTCGCGTACTTCTACCCGATCCTGGCCGCCGAGGTGATCCCCTACTCCTCGTGGCGCGCCCGGATGTGGTTCCCGGGCTGGATCTGACAGGACACCACACCAGGCCCACGGTGCCGACCCGTGAACCCCGACGAGGCCCGCGGCGTCGCCTCAACGTGATCCGACTCACAACTTCGCACCCCATTCGTAGCATCACCACCGTAGGCGATGCAACCATTACGAATCGGCAAGCCGGAACGGCGACAGCCGCAGCGACAGGGGTTATCGAAGTTGGACGGTCACGAAGAGCCGAACAAGGACGCCACTAGCAGCACCGCCCTGGTCCTTGAACGGGGGGGTCGCGTACAGCTCGAGAAGTCGATCCGAGAGGCTGGGACGGTCACCATGCCCCGAGGCCGTGCGGCAGTGAGCGCCCAAACGGGCCTCCCTCCGACCTCCAACCACCGGAGACGGGTGTCGGGCGGGCCGAGACTGGGAGGAACCACCATGGCGGATGTGTCGGTACGCTTCGCGATGACCGATGACAGCGAGATCGTGCTGAACCTGTCGCTGACCCAGGCGATCCGGCTCACGGAGGCGATCGCGTCGAAGGTCAGCCAGGCGATGACCGAGCAGCCGCGGGCCGGCATGAACGGCAACGCCTACGGCCCCGGGGTGCGCCCCGGCCCCTACTCGACGTCCTGAGCCGTCCGGCACCGAGCCGGGCTGTACCCCCGGCGTACCCCCGCGGTGCCGGGCTAGCCCCCGGTCAACTGGGCGATCAGGGCCCGCAGCAGGTCGAGATCCCGGCGGCGCAGCTCGGCGACGGACGACGGATCCGGCCGTGTGGAGGCCAGCGCCGCACGCACCGAGCGCAGCTTGTCGCGCAGGATCTCCACGTCGGCGGGTGTCAGTAGACCGTCGCGCAGGACCAGCACGACGTGGCCACCGTGCTGCACCACGTCCACCGGCTCGACCATCGGCAGCGTGACGACCCGGATACCGACAGGTGCCTCCTGGTCGTAGACAAGACACAGCTGGTCCTCCGCCATCACCTCCGCGGTGCCGTCGTCCCACAGCACGGTCGCTCGGGCCGTGATAGGGGTCACACCGCGGGCCGACTCGACCCGCACGGGGTCGGCGTTCCCGGCCGGTTCGCGACGGCCGGCCGGGTGGACGGCGAGTACCGTGCCGCGCCGCGACCAGACCCCGCCACCGAGGTCGTCGACGGGGAAGACCCGGTCACCCCGGGCGAACATCACCAACGCGGCACGACCGTCCTCGGCGGTCGATGGGTGGGCGGCCATAGCGTGATCGTAGGTGGCCGCCGTGGGGGCCCGAGCGCCGAGACCCCACCAGGGCGCATCCGGCAACACCCGCACACCCGCGCCGGAAACTACCGTTCCCCACCGGTGAACCGGTCCCAACGATCCTGGTAGCCACCGATGTGGCCGCGAACCACCGCCGGCATCGCACGTTCACCGGCTCGCCGCGGCCACTGTGGCTTACGCCCGGTCATGGTCCCGTGGGCTCCGCCACGGGTTACCTTCGCCTGGTTGCCACCGAATCGCGTGGCGACCGGCGGCGGTCGGAGGACGCGGGCGGCTCCCGGCGGGCCGCGACAACGTGGTCCATCCTCCCCCCTGTCCCGTAACCCCCACGGCCGACCTCGGCCGGTCACGTTTCGCGGAGCCCACGAATGCCCGACACCGACTATCCGCCCATCGAAGAGCACGCGGTCATCGGCGACCTGCGTACCGTGGCCCTGGTCGCCACGGACGGCACGATCGACTGGTACTGCCCGCAGCGCTTCGACGCGCCGTCGGTTTTCGCGAGTCTGCTGGACGCCGACCGTGGCGGATCGTTCCGCATCCACTGTCCGGACTCCCGGGCCAGGCAGCTCTACCTACCCGACTCGAACATCCTGATGACCCGTTTCCTCGCCCCCCGCGCGGTCGGTGAGGTCATCGACTTCATGGTCCCGGTGGACAGCGACGTCACCGAGACGCCGCACGTCGTGGTCCGCCAGGCGCGAGCGGTGCGTGGAACCGCCACGTTCCGGCTGCGCTGCGACCCCCGGTTCGACTACGGCCGAGACCCGCACACCGTCACCCTGGTACCCGGTTCGGGCGCGGTGTTCGAGTCGACCGCCGGCACCCTTGTGCTGCGCACGGCCCTGCCGCTGCGCGTCGAGGCCACGGCCGTGGTCGCCGAGTTCGAGCTGGCGATGGGCGAGTGTGCCGACATCGTGCTCGAGTGGAACTCGACCATCCGCCCATTGATCATCGGTGAGGCGGAGACGTTGTTCACCCGGACGCTGAACTACTGGCAGGCCTGGATCCGGCGCGGGCGCTATCACGGCCGCTGGCGGGAGATGGTGCTACGCAGCGCTCTCGTCCTCAAGCTGCTCGTCTACCGGCCCACCGGGGCGCTGGTGGCCGCGCCGACCACCTCGCTACCCGAGGAGCTCGGCGGCGTGCGCAACTGGGACTACCGCTACACCTGGATCCGCGACGCGGCCTTCACGGTGTACGCGCTGATGGCGCTCGGCTTCACCGACGAGACCGCGGCGTTCATGGACTGGCTCGAACAGCGATGTCACGAGGCACCCAAGGACTCCGGGCTCTACGTGCTCTACAGCGTGGACGGCAACGCCGACCTGGACGAGCTGGTCCTCGACCAGCTGTCCGGCTATCGCGGCTCGAAGCCGGTGCGCGTCGGCAACGCCGCCGCCACACAGCTCCAGCTCGACATCTACGGCGAACTGATGGACTCGGTGTACCTGTACAACAAGCAGGTCCCGATCTCCTTCCAGCTCTGGGAGGCGCTGGGCCGCCAGCTCGACTGGCTGGCCAAGCACTGGGACGAACCGGACGAGGGCATCTGGGAGACCCGGGGTGGGCGCCAGCGCTTCACCTACTCAGCCGTGATGACCTGGGTCGCCTTCGAACGGGCCTGCCGGATCTCGCGCCAGCGTGGCCTGCCCGGGCCGACGAACGAATGGAAGGACTACGCCGGGCAGGCCTACCGGTTCGTCCAGAACGAGGCGTGGAACCCCACCCGCGGCGCCTACATGGAGTTCCCCGGCTCACCACGGATGGACGCATCCCTGCTGTGCATGCCGCTGGTGAAGTTCTCCGGCCCCACCGACCCCCGGTTCCTGTCGACCCTGGAACGGTTCAGCGAGGACCTGGTCAGCGACAGTCTGGTGCGCCGGTACGCCGCGGACGGCAGCGACGGCCTCACGGGTGACGAGGGCACCTTCAACCTGTGCTCGTTCTGGTACGTGGAGGCACTGACCCGGGCCGGTCGGGTCGCCGAGGCCCGGATGGTCTTCGAGAAGATGCTCACCTACGCCAACCACGTGGGGCTCTACGCCGAGGAGATCGGTTCCTCCGGGGAGGCGCTCGGCAACTTCCCGCAGGCGTTCACCCACCTCGCCCTGATCAGTGCCGCGATCCATCTCGACCGCGCGCTGGGGTGACCGACCCGAGGACGGGTGTGCGGTGACCACGGGTGTGCGGTGACCACGGGTGTGCGGTGACGGGCGGTTTCCGGTGCCGGCGCGGCACGGCAGGATAGGCGGCGAGGATACGCACCGGAGCCGATAGCCTGAAGATCGGCACCGATGTTCGGAGTGCGGGATCCTTCAAGGTCGGGATCCTCCGAGGTGCGGGATACGAGGGGCGAGGTCATGGCGGGACTGGACCGTTTCCGGGTGGTCGTGGAATCCGGGCGCGGAGATCGGGCGGGAGTGGTCGTCCGGCTGCCCGGCGCACTCATCGTCGCCCGTGCCGGCCGGTCGGAGACGGCCGAGACGACCACCAGGCTGCTGGCGCTGTGCGCCGAGGTCGCCGCCGAGGTGGGCGCCACCGCGTCGACCATGGGTCGCCGGCTGGTGCGCCGGGTCGCAGGGCTGCTGGCCGACGCCGATCCGGATCGGGTGCCCGACTTCAGCCTGCTGACCACGGTCAATGACCGGGTCGCCGCGCTGGTCCACGGGGCGATGGACGTCGTCGCGACGGGCAGCTCCGGGGTGACGCTCTCCGGCGTCGACTCGGCCACGTGGGTCGACCGGCTGCTGCCCACCGAGATCAGCCGGATCGACGTCGGCCCCACCGGCATGGTCGGGCCGACGGGTTTCCCCGGCGGGCTCGGCGATCTCGGTTTCCCGCTCGACCTGCGCATCGGGGCCGTGCCCGGGATCGGGGTGAGTCTGCTGCTCAGCGACACGCCGTCGCTGCCCGCGCCGAAGGCCTCCGCCGAGCAGCTGCTTGCCGGGTTCGATCCGGTCCGGGAGCCGATGACCGGCGCCGCGCCCATCCCCACGCCGGGAACTCGCGCCCCCGATCCGATGTCGACCACCCCGCCGGCGCTCGCCCCCCTGCTCAGCAAGGAGGAGGAGGCCCACCGGCGCCGCGCCGCCGCCGAACCGACGCAGGCAGCCGACCTTGACGAGCTCGACGAGCTCGACGAGGATCCGCCCACCGAGCTGGCCCAGCGTGACTCGATCCCGCGTGCCGGGAGCGATCTGGGTGGCAGTCACGGCCACGCCGGCCACGCCGGGCCCGTCGGCCACCGCGAGGGCCTCTCCGACGATCTAGGCGACGACCTCACCGACGACGAGCACGACGCCCTGACCCAGCTCCCGGGCCAGAGCTTCACCGTCTCCGACCTCATCGAGGACGACGAGGCACCGACGATGCTGCCGAGCAGCGGCGAGCCTCAGGTCGAGGGCGTGCTATGCGCCAACGGCCACTTCAACCACCCGCAGGCGCCGTACTGCTCCGAGTGCGGCCTGTCGCTCGCCCAGCAGAACACCCGCACGGTCTGGGGCCCCCGGCCGCCCGTCGGCGTCCTCGTCTTCGACGACGGCCAGACCATGAACGTCGACATGGACCTGGTGATCGGCCGCCAGCCGGACCGCGACGATGCGGTCCGGGCCGGGAAGGCACGGGCGCTGCCGGTCGAGGACGGCGAGAGCGCGGTCTCCCGGGTACACGCCATCATCACCCTCAACGGCTGGGACGCGGTCATCACCGATCAGGGTTCGGCGAACGGCACCTACATCGCCCCGCCGGAGGCGACCGTGTGGACGCCGCTGAGCCCGCACCAGCCGGCTCCCCTGATCCCCGGCACCCGCGTCCAGGTGGGCAAGCGGACGTTCGTCTTCAACTCCCACCTGCACGTTTGACCACCTGCCCGGGCAACTCACCCGCCCAACCGAGGTGATCATGATGACGGCGAACGACGACCGGCCAGCCGGCGACGACCCGCCGGCCAGCGACGGCGATGCGGCGCGCGGGAGTGACACGCGGCCGCGACGCCGCTGGGCCCGAAGCCGGCTGTGGTGGGCGCCGGTGATGCTCGCCGTGGTAGCCGGCCTGCTGGCGGCCGGCGCGGCGCTGGGCAACCTCGCCAGCCGGCCACCGGCTGAGGGGTCGGTCGACGTCGGCTTCGCCCGGGACATGTCCGAGCATCACGCCCAGGCGGTGCAGATGGCCATGATCGAGTTCAGTCACGGCGGTGACCAGGACACCCGCAGCGTGGCCCAGGACATCGCGCTGACCCAGCAACGCGAGATCGGCATCATGTCCTCGTGGCTGTCCGGATGGGGGCGGCCCCAGTCCACCTCCGGGACACCGATGCGGTGGATGCGGGACTCCCGCACCGTCAACGGGGCCTCGGGCGGGCAGGATGGTCATGACGGTCACGGCGCCGCCAGGCCCGGCATGTCCATGCCGGGCCTGGCCGGGGGTGCGGCGCAGGACGCGTCCAGCGACCCGCGGGACACCGCGCGCATGCCGGGCATGGCGACCCCCGCCGAGCTGCAACGGCTGGCCTCGATCCGGGGCCATGACCTCGACGTCCTCTTCCTCACCCTGATGGTGCGCCACCATCGTGGGGGGCTGGCCATGGCCCAGTACGCGGCGATGCACGCCGGTGAGGACCGGGTACGGGCGATGGCCAGGGCGATGGTGCTCGCCCAGTCGATGGAGATCGACCAGATGCAGCGCGATCTGGTACGCCTCGGCGCGCCTCGGGCCTGACCGGCGAACCCACCCGCTGTCACGACGAAACCGCCTTTGTATAGTCAAGTGGGACTAACAGGACTCGGGGAAGGTAGCCCCCTCGTCGCAGGGCAGGGGAGGCCGCCGCCATGCCTGGTGCAACCGCCCGAGAGGCCGCCGACGCCGGGGGCTTCGTTCGCCGGACGGCCCCCGGCGGCCCCTGGTACTCCCGCCGCCTCACCCGCCACTGGCCGGGGGTTCGTTACGTCCGGGTGGAACTGCTCGCCGGCCTGGTGACCTCGCTCGCGCTGATCCCGGAGACGATCTCCTTCTCCGTGGTGGCGGGGGTCGATCCGAAGGTCGGTCTGTTCGCGTCGTTCACCATCTCGGTGGTCATCGCGTTCACCGGCGGGCGCCCGGCGATGATCTCGGCGGCGGCAGGCTCCATGGCCCTCGTCGCCGCCCCCCTGGTCCGCGACCACGGCCTGAACTACCTGCTGGCGACGACCATCGGGGTGGGCCTGCTGATGTTCGTGCTCGGCCGGCTCGGGGTGGCACGGCTGATGCGGTTCGTCCCGCGGGCCGCGATGATCGGCTTCGTCAACGCGCTGGCCATCCTCATCTTCACCGCGCAGATGCCGCACGTGATCGGCAAGTCGTGGCAGGTCTACGCCCTCGTCGCCGCGGGCCTCGCCATCCTGCTGGCCGTCCCCCGCCTGACCAGAGCGGTCCCGCCGCCGCTCGTGGCGGTGGCGGTCCTCACCCTCGTCACCGCCGGTTTCGACATCTCCGTCCCCACCGTCGGCGACGAGGGCCGGCTGCCGAGCTCACTGCCCGTCCCCGGCGTGCCCGACGTTCCGCTGACCTGGGAGACACTGCGGATCATCGCCCCGTACGCGGTGGCGCTTACCGCCGTCGGCCTGGTGGAGACGCTGCTGACCGCGCAGATCGTGGACCGGTTGACCGACACCACGCATGACCCGAACCGCGAATCCCGGGGCCTGGGGATCGCCAACATCGTCAACGGCTTCTTCGGCGGGATGAGCGGCTGCGCCATGATCGGCCAGACGATGGTGAACGTCAGCTCGGGCGGGCGGGGCCGGCTGTCGACCTTCGCCGCCGGCGGCTTCCTGCTCATGCTGGTCGTCCCGCTGCGCGACCTCGTGCGGGTCATCCCGATGTCGGCACTGGTCGCGGTTATGATCATGGTGTCGGTCATGACCTTCGAGTGGCGCAGCATCCAGCCCTCGACGCTGCGCCGGATGCCCCGCAGCGAGACCGCGGTCATGGTGGCGACCGTCGCCGTCGTGGTGCCCACCCACAACCTCGCCTACGGGGTTGGGGTGGGCGTCGTGCTGGCCGCGCTGCTGTTCACCCGCCGGGCCGCGAATCTGGCGCTGGTGACCAGCGTGCTCGACCCGGAGGGCCGGGAGAGGATCTACGCCGTCCAGGGCACGCTGTTCTTCGCCTCGACCAGTGATCTGGTGAACGCCTTCGACTACGCGCGCGATCCCGGACGGGTGGTCATCGACCTCTCGGAAGCCCACCTTCTCGACTCGGCGGCGGTCACCGCCCTCGACGACGTGTGCGCGAAGTACCGCGAACGCGGCACGCAGGTGAGCCTGGTCGGGGTGAACGCCCGTAGTGCCACCCTGCTGCACAAGCTGTCCGCCGAGCCGGCCCAGATGGAACCGGCACCGACCGAGCCGGCACCGACCCACGTCCGGTGAAGTCGAGCTGATCGTGAATACACTCCGCCATTAGATGCTCACTCAGATACGTACGCTGAGGATGGTGGCGGGATGGCCGGAGAGCGAGGCGCCGGGCTCACTCAGGGTCTGATCGACTTCGCTCGGCGCCAGCCCGCGGTGGTCGTTATCATCATCGTCCTAGGCGGGTTGTACCTTGCCAGGTCCGGTCCGGGCCCGGGTTCCCGGGCCGTCCTCGTCCCCGGGATCGAGTTCTCGACCCCGTCTCTGATCACCCACAACCGGACGACCTATGCCTTCGGCGTGGACCCGGACTCCCCCGGCACCGTCGACGTGCTCTCCAGCCGGGACCGCCGGAGCTGGACGATCGAGCCGGCCGCGCTGCACGCCCTGCCGCCCTGGGCCGACCCCGCGGGCGGCCTCGGCCCGGCGGCCGTCGGCGCCTTCGGCCACGGGTTCGTCATGTACTACGCGACGGCCGTGCGTGGCCTCGGCGTCCGCTGTATCTCCGCGGCGACCGCCGACTCCGCCGACGGTCCGTTCGTCGACACCTCTCTCGCGCCCTTCATCTGCCAGACCGCGGACGGCGGCAGCTCGGATCCGAGCCCCTTCGTCGACGAAGCCGGACGCGCTTACCTGGCCTGGGCAAGCCCCGGGGCGGGCGGCGGCTCGGACCGGAACCACGGCGCGCCGCCCACGCTGTGGGCGCAGCGGCTGCGACCCGACGGACTCGTGCTCGCCGGCGAACCCGCCGTCATGCTCCGCCCGAGCCTGTCCTGGCAGCAGGGGCGGATCTCGGCACCATCGATGATCTCAACCCGCGGGCGTCACCATCTGCTCTATTCGGCCGCGTCGCCGCTCGGTGGACGGCAGGTGGTGGCGACCGCGTCGTGCAAGGGGCCGCTCGGGCCCTGCCGGCCGGCGCACGAACCGATGCTGACCGGGGGAAAGGTCGGCTTCGGACCGAGCGGGGCCCATGCCTTCACCGACGCGCGGGACCGCTGGTGGGTGGGGCTGCACAGCTGGGACTCCCGGCCCGACGGCGCCTACCTGCCAATCGGTCGGTTCGTCGTCGCTCCGCTCGACGTCACCCGGGACGCGGTGACGCTGCACGTCGACTCCCTCGTCCGGGGACGGGTGCTTGATCCGGACGAGCATGACCCGTCCCACGAGCACCCATCCCACGAGCACCGCCGGCAGCACGAGGACCGGGTAGACGGCGAGGACCGGGTGGGATAATCAGGTGGTGATGCCGGCTCCCCGCCGTCTTCGCGGACTACGACATTCCGAATCCGAGCATTCCCGGTATCTCCACCGAGGACCACGGGCCCTGGAAGTGCCGACAAAGCGACTTACGGAGAAGATCCATATGCCAGTCGAGCTGAATCATACTATTGTGCATGCCCGGAACAACCGGGAATCGGCCGAGTTTCTAGCGGATATCCTCGGTCTCAAGGTCGGCGCCGCGTGGGGACCGTTCATCCCGGTCGTCACCGCAAACGGTGTCACCTTGGACTTCGCCACCGCACCGGTTGAGTCGATCACTACGCAGCACTATGCGTTCCTGATCTCCGAGGAGGAGTTCGACGCGGCGTTCAAGCGGATCCAACGGGCCGGGATCACCTACTACGCGGATCCGCACCGCAAGCACCCGGGCGAGATCAATCATCATGACGGCGGACGGGGGTTGTACTTCCTGGACCCGGCCGGCCACGGCATGGAGATCATCACCCGCCCCTACGGGGGATTCGAAGCAGATTCCAGAGCAGTCTGAGATCGGTAACAGTCCGAAATCGGCGGACAAACCGATAAGTAGCAACCTTTATCTGCCATACGGACTCAATGGAATGTGACGTGCGCCACTGTGACCAGCGGTCGGCGGCGAATAGGCCGATATTTGCCGCGAGGCTCCGCGTCGGGCGGAGTCATGATCCACGTGTGACAATTCGGCAGAGAGTGCAGCGACCGGTCACGGTCCCCCGACCTGGGCGTCCAGCGCGGGCGTCCGGCGAGGATATCCGCGGCATTCGCACCTGGCGAGCGTCCGCGGGAAGGGTGCACTGTGGGTACACAATCCGCGGAGACGACGGGCGCACGAGCTGGTGAGACCCCCGAGCAACAGGCCGGCGCGCAGGATCGGGCCGATAGGGCGCCGGCGCCCGGCCAGTGCACTCTGAGTGAACTACTGGCAGTTCTCGACCTCGGCGGGGATGTTCCGCCGGTGCCGGCCCGATGCCTGCTCAGCACACACGGCGGCGTCCTCGGGGCGCAGCTGCTCGGCCAGCAGATCGTTCTCGCCGAGCGTATGACCCCCAGTAAGATCACGCACAGCCTGCAGACGGTGTTCATGCGCCCCGGCGACTGCCGCCAACCGGTCTGGATCGACGTCGAGCGGTTGGCCCACGGGCGGTCGATCGACTCCCTGGCCCTGACCTTCCGACAAGACTCGTTGCAGATCTGCCGGGCGGACGTGATGCTCCGCTCCCCAGAGCCGGACTTCCTGCGCCTGCGCTCCACCGAGTCCGACTTCCTCGGCCCGGAGCACGCCAGCCCCCTCGACCGTCCGATGATGCCCTGGGAGGTTCGGGTGCTTCCCCGGGCGGGCACCCATCAGCTGGACCAATGGCAGCGCATCCCCGGGGCGCCGGAGGACCGGTCCCTGTGGAGGGCGTTCATCGCGCACAGCTGCGAGCTGCTGCCGCTGTCCGACCTGCTGGCCGTCACCGGCCTGACCCCCACCAAGCGCCTGGCAGTCGCCGTCCTCTCGCAGAATGTGACCTTCTACGACGACCTGGACGTCCGGGACTGGCACCTGTTCCGGGTGCGTACCCTGCACGCGGGCCACGGCCGGACGATCGGCCGCGTCGAGGTCTTCGGCCCGGACGGGGAGCTACGCGCGGGCAGTGAGCTCGTCGGGCTGCTGCGCAGATCCGCGATCTGATGTCCGCGCGGCTGATGGAGATGGATCAGACCTCCGCGAGTGCCTGGTCCTCGTCGTCCGAGGCCCCGGACGCAGTCTTCTCCGCCGCGCCGAGGGCCGGCTCCGGCTCGGGCCGCCGGACACGGGGCAGCAGCAGCGCGGCCAGGATCCCGGCGGCGAGGACGCAGCCGCCGATGAACAGCCCGAGGGAGTAGCCGGAGGCCAGCGCGTCGAGCCGCGCGGCCCCGTGCCTGAGACGGCCGTCGGTATACCTGGTCGCGATCGTCGACACCGCGGCGAGGCCGATCGCCGCGCCGATCTGGCGGCTGGTGTTGATCAAACCGGACGCGAGGCCCGCCAGGCGCATCGGCACGCCCGCCGTGGCCGCGGCGACCATCGCGACCATGACAGAGCCCACCCCCAACCCGATGATCAGGACCGGGCCGAACACGTGCACCCAGTACGAGCCGTCCCGGGTGATCGTCGACAGCCAGAGCAGACCTGCCGTTCCGCTCATGAGACCGAACACGATGATCGGACGCGGACCGAGCCGCCCGATCATCCGGGTGACGATCCGCGAGGCAACAATGATCATAAGTGGCATCGGGAGCATGGCCACCCCGGCGCGCAGCGGGCTGTAACCCTGAGCCTGCTGGAGGAAGAGGGTGAGGAAAAAGAAGATCGTGAACATCGCGGCGCCGAGGAAGGCGGCGACCGCGTTCGCTGCGGCGAGCCCGGGGTAGCGGAAGATGCTCAGCGGCACCAGCGGGGCGGGGGTCGTGACCTCGACGACCACGAACGCGGCAAGGAGCACTACCGCCCCGGCCAGCATCCCGAGCGTGACCGGGGACGTCCAGGAGGAACTCTCGGTGCGGACGATGCCGTAGACCGACAGCACCAGGCCCCCGGTGACGGTCACCGTGCCGGGAATGTCAAGATCACGCAGCCGGCTCAACTGGCCCCGCGATTCGACAAGCACGAGCCGGGCAGCCACGAGGAGCGCCACCCCGATCGGCACATTGACGAACAGCACCCACCGCCAGTTCGCGACCTCGGTCAGCGCACCGCCGACGATCGCGCCGAGCGCCCCGCCACTGGCCGCGGTGGCGCCCCACGCGCCCAACGCCCGGGTCCGCTCCCGCCCCTCAGCGAAGGAGGTCATCAACAGGGTCAGCGTCGCCGGGGCGAGCACGGCCCCGCCCAGCCCCTGCACGGCCCGGGCGACGATGAGCTGCGCCTCGGTCCGCGCAAAACCACCGCCGAGGCTCGCCAGGGTGAACAGCGCCAGCCCGGCCACGAACACCCGGCGGCGACCGAACAGGTCTGCCGCCCGGCCGCCGAAGAGCAGCAGACCCGCGAACGCGATCGTGTAGGCGTTGACCACCCACTGCAAGCCGCTCGCCGTCATCCCGAGATCGGTCTGCATCGACGGCAGCGCGACGTTCACGATCGAAATGTCCAGAACGACCATGAACTGGGCCAGGCAGCAGACGGCCAGCACGGCCCAGCACGGAATCCCCCGGCCCGGCGGTGCGCCACCTCCCGGCGAGGCGCCCGCCCCGTTACCGGCGGTCCTGCCGACCACGGCACCACCCTCGTCCGAACTGTCCTCGTCCGAACTGCCCTCATCCGAACCTGTCATCACCCGATACCTCCAACCCCAGCCTTCATACAACTCCAGCCTTCGTACACCGTACGAGCAGTGGGCCAACCCTACGCCGTACGATGTACCAACGCCAAAACGGCAGCCTGTGCGTCCTGCCAGGAGGCGTCCTGCCAGGAGGTGAGTGGCGATGGCGGCGCCGCCGAGTGCGGCCCCGGGGCGATCCCAGGGGAAGCCGATGGGACGGGTGTCCACCCCACCGGGATGCCGGACGCCGCTGAGCGGTGAACGGCTGGCCCTGGCCGCGATGGAGATCGCCGACGAGGAGGGGCTCACGGCGGTGTCGATGCGGCGGATCGCCGCACATCTGGGCGTCGGGACGATGACGCTCTACCACCACGTCCGGGACAAGGACGAACTGACCGGCCTGATGTGGGACGCGTTCCTGGCTGGGCATCTGCTGGACGAGGTTCCCGAGGACTGGCGGGACGGCCTCACCCAGATCGCCCGGCGCGCGAGGCGGTCCTTCCAGGAACATCCCTGGGCCCTTCGGATCGGCATCCGCCGGGGTTTCGGTCCCAACAAGCTGCGGCACATCGAGCAGTGCCTGACCGTCGCCTCGAAGATCACCGATGATCCGCAGGACCAGCTGCGCATCATCCACTCGCTTAATGATCTGGTGGTCGGCTGCACGCTGCGCGAACTCGGCGACCGGGAGGATTTCGACCGCCGACGGCCTCCGGCGGCCGACTCCCAGGATCGCCCCGGTGTCCCGATGGCGGGACCGGTTTTCTCCGTCCAGGTCCTTGACGCCCAGGTCCTCAACCACGCGCAGACCACCGAGGACGCGCAGACCGCCGAGAAGGAGTACCCACGGCTGCGCGCCCTCGCCGCCCTCGGCTGCGGATACACGGCGCCGCGCTTCGAGCAGGCGCTGAAATGGCTTCTCGACGGAATCGCCGTCGCGTACGCGCCGGAGCCACCGGCCGACCGATGATCGGTTGGCCGGGAAATAGCCGACCAATGTTCCGCCGACGATGATCACTGTGCTCGCGCCCGGTGCCCGCCGGCGTCCGGCGGATGCCGAATTCGTTGCAGATGCGAAGAAGTGCGAAGAAGGATGCGTAGCGGCCTTCACGGACACGACTGGAGTAGCTACCGTCGGAGCGAATAAACGTCGCTGACCGTCCACGAGCCGCATTCGGGGCATCATCACCATGACCGCTCGGCTACCTCGTCACGTCGCGCCGCTCGCCGTGGGCGAGCCCACCTCACTCGGGCCCTACCAGCTGCTCGGTCGGCTGGACGCCGGCATCACCGGCATCGTCTATCTGAGCCGTGCTGTCGGAGGCGCGCAGGTCGCGATCCGCGCGTTGCACCCGGGCGACGCCCTGCGCGCGGACATGCGGGCCCGGTTCGCGGCGGCGATCGACCGCGCTCGCGTGCTGGCCGGGGCACACACCTGCGGGGTACTCGACGCCGCGCCCGACGCCGAGCGGCCATACGTGGTCACGGAGTTCGTCGGGGGCCCGACTCTGGCCCGCGAGCTCACCGAACGCGGACCGCTGTCCTCGGACGAGATCGACCGCCTCGCCCGGACCCTGTTGGAGACCATCGATGCGGCGCACCGCACGGTCGGCGTACTCGGCGACCTGACAGCAACGGATATCGTGCTCTCCGTTACCGGGCCGCGGCTGGTCGACCTGGGTGTCGCGGCGGCCCTGCGACCACTGCTGCTGTCCCCCGCGGCCGGCTCGGCCGGGGGGACGGCGCCCGGGACGCCGCACGTCGTCGCCGGGCGCTCCGGCCACCTGCGGCCTCCCCCCAACAGCCCCGGCTACGTGCCCGGCTATGGCTACGGCCCCGCGGCGAGTGGCTGGGAGGGCCCCGCCGCCGACATCGTCGCGTGGGCCGGGATCGTCGATCTGGCCGCGACGGGAAAGCCCAGCGGGTCCGTCGAACCCGCGGCCCGAGCCGGGCGACGCCGCGCCGACCGGTCGGAGCACACGGCTCCCATCGGCCAGGGGGTACGGCGGGCGCTCGCCCGTGTGCGACAGGCCGACGGGGCCTCTCTGCCCGACACCGCCGAGCTGCTGGCGCTGCTCTCCGGATCGAAGCCGCAGTCGACCCGAGCGGCGTGGGGCCGTGGCCGGCAGGCCGCCACGGCTCACGGCGGGCGGGCGGGCGCCGCGACGACAGGCGCGGATCCGCGGCCTGAGCCTACCGATCCTCGACCACCGACCCGGACGGCTCCCCTCGGAAGGGCTCCCCTCAGGACGGCCACGGGCGGGCGGCACAGCACCGGTCGGCGGGCACCGAGCCCCACCGGGAGTGTCCCGGACCCGATGGCCGCCCGGGCGCTGCCACCGCTCCCGACACTGCCGCCGCCCCCGACACTGCCGCCACTCCCGGCACTGCCGACACTGCCACCGCCGGAGCTCCCGCCCCCGGACCGCCGTCCGGCCTCCGCTCGTCCGGAGTCCGGACGAGCGGCATCGGTGGGATCCACATCAGCGAGGCGGGCGGCCGAGCCACGGGTAGAACGCCTACCGGTGGACCCGCTCGTTCGCGCTCGCCGGTCCCGGATGCGCCCGGTCGCCGCATTCGCGGTGGCTGCGGTGGCAGCGGTGGCGGCCGCAGCCACCGCCGCGGGGCTCAACTCCTCGCCCGACGACGTGACCACGGGTGCGCGTGCTCCGTTGCACGAGTCACAGCCGGACGACGGCGGCACCGTGGACACTCCGAGCAGCGGCCGGTCCGGATCCCGCGAGGGCCGCCCGGCCGTGCGGGCACCGGCCGCCCCCCGGCCCGCCGCGTCAGGCAGCCCCGCCGTGGAGGAACCCGCCGTGGACGAACCCGGCTCAGGTGGGCCCAGCACCCTCGGCGGCGGATCCGTCCTCGGCCCGACCAAAGAGGAACAGCAGAACGACCTGGCGGCGGAGGACTTCGCCCTGAACACCCTGCGCCTCGCGGCGGGTGGCAGGTCCGCGCCGCCGGGGCGCTCCTCTGGCGGCCCGGTGCCGGCGGCCTCCCCGCCGGCGCACCAGGCGCCGCCCGTTCTCGCCGCCGCCCCGCCGGTGCCGACCAAGCCGTCCGCAGCGGCGGAAGGAGTGGCTGCCGGGCCGATCGAGGCCGGCACCCCGACCACCGGCACCCCGGCCACCGGTGGCCGGACCACCCGCGCGGCAACAACCGCCAGTGGAGCTTCCGTGACGTCCACGGCGACCAAGCCCCCGACCCGGCCGGCAACGACCCGGCCGGCCGCCACCCGGCCACCGGCCACGACGGCTCCGGCTCCGGCTCCGGCTCCGGCCAGGAGGAGTCTCGCCCCGGTGCAGGTGGACGTCGTGACGTTGGCCCCGCGGTAGTCCCCAGCCCCGCGGCGGCCTCTGACGGTTACCGCTGTCGTTCGCCCGAACCGGCGACGGAGGTCACCCCCGCCCGCACGGCACCGTCGGGCCAGATGATCTGGAGGGGTTTGCGTCGCCAGCGCGCGTAGGAGACGACGTCCGCCGTACCCCCGAAGCCACACGCCGGCAGACCGTCCCACACCGCGAGGACCTGGTCGGATGCGTCGACCAGAAGGCGGCTCGCCGACATCAGGCTGGGCAGATCGGGCTTCGCCCGGTCCTGGCTGCGTATCTCGGTGGCGCGGCCGAGCAGCCGATCGTAGTCGCGCCGATGCGCAGCGGGTTGAAAGTCCCGGTAACCGGCCGCGGGTATCATGACAATGAGCCGGCCCCCAAGTTCGAGGACCACGTCGGCGAAGATAGTGTCCGCTCCCTCGGCCAGGCAGCTGATCCCGGTCAGCCCGGCCGCGGCGAGAGGCGCCAGCACCCGGCGCATCTCGCCGGCCGTGTATTCGGCCTGCCCGCCGGAGAGCCCGCGGTGGCCCGTCACCCCGATGACGACCATGCCGGTGTCACCCCGTCCGGCGGTGACAACGGAAACAGCGGTAACCATCGCGCGATGCAGCGCCCGATGCGGACCGCGACGGCCAGGGTCGGCGTCGAGAGAACACCGGGCGAATGTACCCAAGGGATCCAGGGCCAGGGTGGTTCGTCACCGGATCGGGCCTGTCACGGGGCTGTGGCGCGGGTCGCCTGGCTCCTTCATCCGGCCGCATTCCGACCCGCGGGCGTGCGGGCGTGCGGGCATGCGGGCGTGCGGGCATGCGGGCGCTAGAACCTGAAGTCGAGATGAGGTCAACCGTGCGAATGCGAGGATGCGCGCCTACAGTCAGCGGCTGGCCGACTCGTACCAGGCCGGACGGGTGTTGGTGAGCCAGCCGGGGACCAGTCGGCGCAGGTCGGCGGGCCTTAGTTCCAGGTCGAGCAGGCTCCCAAGGGACACCGAGACGATATCGAGATCATTCAGCCTGCTCCCGAAGTCGGCGCCCCACGACCGGTCAGCGGCGAAGACGACGTCGAGCACCCCCATCCGCTCACCGCGTTCGATCGAGATGTTCTGGATACCGCCCACGAACGTCAGGTAGTCCAGTTCGATCCCGGCCTGCTCGTTCAGCAGCCGGCGCAGCGCCGTCTGCACGGTCTCTCCCGGCTCGACCCGGCCTCCTGGCAAGTGGAACGACTTCTGGCCACGCTCGTTGGCGAGCAGCACCCGATCACCCGTCACGAGCAGCGCGCGCGCGTTGATCCGCACGGGGCCGGCGACCGGGTCGCCGTAGGACGTGGTGGCGGTGACGGTCGGTTTGGAAGCGGGCGGTGTCACGGGTGCTCCAGGAGTGGCGAGTCGGGCAGGAATGGCGAGTCGGGCCGAGAGGGGCAACCTCCGCATCGTGCCCCGCCGGACCAGATCGTGATGCGCCAACCGGTCATCCGACCGGCATCGGGTCGGTCGAGGGCACGGTCCCGTCAATCCGACCACCTCGCCGCCCGACCCGCATGAGCGGATATTTTTATGTAATTTCACCGTAATTTCGGATCATGCGTCGCGGCTCTCCCGAAGATGCGGGTACGATCATCCCATGCCGAGATTCCGGATCAGTGAGGCCGCCGCGCTGCTCGGTGTCAGTGACGACACCATCCGCCGGTGGGCGGACAGCGGCCGACTGCCAACCGTCCTAGACGACGCCGGCCGCCGGGCGATCGAAGGCGGCACCCTGGCCGGATTCGCCAAGGATCTGGCGACCGAGCAGACCGCCGCCCAGACGCCGGTCGTCGCCGAATCCGCGCGTAACCGCTTCCCCGGCATTATCACCCGCGTGGTGCGCGACGCGGTGATGGCCCAGGTCGAGATCCAGGCCGGCCCGCATCGCCTGGTCTCGCTCATGAGCAGGGAGGCCGCCGACGAACTCGGGCTGGAAGCCGGCGTCCTCGCGGTCGGCGCGGTGAAGTCGACCAACGTCGTCATCGAGCTACCCGAGCGTCGTTGATCCCGATCAGCGAGAAGGGCCTGCCCGCCGTGTCGGTCCGCGGCGGTTCGCTCCTTCGAAGGGGTCAGCCGGAGCAACAGGCCGTCGGCCCGCACGGCCGGTTCAGCCTGCGCGGTCGGTTCAGCTCGCACGGCCGGTTCAGCTCGCACGGCCGGTTCAGCCTGCGCGATCGGGCACCCCGGCCAGGTGACCCGCGGACCGGCGGACGTCCGCGCCGCGCGGTTCGCCGGGAAACGCGCCGCCGGATGTCCTGGGCGCTGCTGGTGCCGGCCGGGATCGCTGGCCTGTTCCTGCTCCTGCCGCTCGTCGGCCTGCTCGTCCGCGCCCCCTGGTCCGCCCTGCCCGATCTGCTCACCGAGACCGCGGTCCGGCAGGCCCTCCTCCTATCAGTGGAGACGGCCACCGCCACAACCGCGCTGTCGCTGCTGTTCGGTGTCCCCCTGGCCTGGCTGCTGGCCCGCACCCGTTTTCCCGGCCGGTCCCTGTTGCGCGCCCTGGTCACCCTCCCGCTCGTGCTGCCGCCAGTGGTCGGCGGCGTGGCCCTGCTTCTGGTGCTGGGTCGGCGCGGCGTCGTCGGCCAGTACCTCGATGGCTGGTTCGGCATCACCATCCCGTTCACCAGCGTCGGCGTGGTGATCGCGCAGATCTTCGTGGCCATGCCGTTCCTCGTCGTGTCCGTCGAGGGCGCGCTGAACAGCGCCGATCGGCGGTTCGAGGACGCCGCCGCCACCCTCGGTGCCGGGCCGTGGATGACGTTTCGCCGAGTCACCATGCCGATGACGGCGCCGGCGGTGGCCGCCGGCGCGGCGCTGTGCTGGGCTCGCGCCCTCGGCGAGTTCGGGGCCACGATCACGTTTGCCGGCAACTTCCCCGGGACCACCCGGACCACGCCGCTCGCGGTCTACCTGGCGCTGGAGACGGACTCGGACACAGCCATCGCGCTGTCACTCGTACTGCTCGCGGTCTGCGTCGGGGTTCTGGTGGCGCTGCGGGGCCGCTGGTTCCCCGGCGCCCGGCGGATTTTACGCAACCGGGGAACGCGTGACGCCGCCCCGGAGGCGCTCGAGCGGGGCATCCCGTGAACGCGGGGCATATCCCGTGAACACCGTCCCCGGAGATTCGGCGCGGGCGGCGCCCCCCGCCCCCGGCCTGGATCCGGCGTCAGCCGGGCTCAGCGCGCTGATGACAGTGCGACAGGGCCAGTTCGTGCTCGACGTCGAGGTCAGCGTGGCACGGGGGGAGACGGTCGCCGTCCTCGGCCGCAGCGGGGCGGGCAAGAGCACGCTGCTGCGGGCCCTGGCCGGCCTCCTCCCGCTCGACGAGGGCCGGATCACCCTCGGCGGCGAGGTTCTCGACGACCCGGCCGAGCACCGTTTCGTCCCGTCCGAACAGCGGCCGGTCGGCATGGTCTTCCAGGACTACCTGCTGTTCCCACACCTGCGGGCCCGCGACAACATCGCCTTCGGCCTGCGGGCCCGCCTCGGCCAGGGCCGGCGGCACGCCCGGGCGTCCGCGGACACCTGGCTGGAACGGTTCGGGATCGGCCATCTCGGCGACCGGCGACCGGATGCCCTGTCCGGCGGCCAGGGGCAACGGGTGGCGCTCGCGCGGGCGCTGGCGCCGGGGCCCGGACTGCTGCTGCTCGACGAACCGCTCGCCGCGCTCGACACCGCGACCCGCCGCGAGGTCAGGTCCTTCCTGCACAATGTGCTACCGACACTGGCGGCTCCGGTGCTCATCGTCACGCACGATCCCACGGACGCCGAGGTTCTCGCCGACCGCACCCTCGCCCTCGATGCGGGGCGGGTCGTCGACCAGGACTGATCCGGGCTGCTCAGCCGGCCCCGCTGCGTGTCTCCTCGCCGCGGTGACGGATCTCGGCATCCGGATCCGGGTAGACGAAGCTGACGTGCCCCGTGTCGGACCAGCGGACCGCAAACGGCGGATCCCCCGCCGCCGAGCGCACCTCGAAGACCTCGCCGAGTCGGTCCGGCTGCCGGGTGGTGTGACGGTGGACCATCAGAGTGGCGCCCGGGTGGGCACGCATCGCCCGGCGTCGCGCGGAAGTCAGGTCAGTACCCGGTCAGGCGCGACCGGGATGGCCGGCCAACGCCAGGTGATCGACGAACCAGTCACGCGCAAGCGCGGCCGCCTGCTCCAGGGCACCCGGCTCGGCGAACAGGTGCGTGGCGCCCGGAACGATCGCCAGCCGGTTCTCGCAGCCCAGCAGTCGGGCCTGGGCCTGCCGGTTCAGCTCGAGGACCAGATCGTCCCGTGCCCCGACGATGAGCAACGTCGGGGCGCGTACCGCGGTCAGCCGCGCCGCGGCCAAGTCCGGTCGGCCGCCCCGCGACACGACGGCCGCGACGGGGAACCCCCCTTCCGCGGCGGCCCGCAGCGCCGCGGCGGCGCCGGTGCTGGCGCCGAAGTAACCAATGGGGAGGGCAGCCGTCGCCGGTTGGCCGCGCAGCCAACCGGTCACGTCGATCAGCCGCCGGGCAAGCAGCCCGATGTCGAACACGTTCGCCCGGTCACGCTCCTCGTCCGGGGTGAGCAGGTCGAACAACAGGGTCGCGAGCCCCGCGGCATTGAGGTCGCGGGCCACGAACTGGTTACGTGGGCTGTGCCGGCTGCTGCCGCTGCCGTGAGCGAAGACGACCACTCCCCGGGACTGGTCGGGCACGGTGAGCCGACCGGCGAGCCGCACTCGACCGACGGGGATGTCGACCTCGACATCGCCGCCGGACGGGTCGGCTACCGCGCCGCCGACCGGCATCGTCAGCGCGGCCCGGTACAGCAGGTCGACGACCTCCTCGTCCGGTGTCTGGGAGAAGTCGGCGTAGAACTCGCCGATACCGAAGAAGGCGTCGGGCGTCTGGACGCAGACCACCTCGTCTGCCTGCCGGCGCAGCCAGCCAATCCGGTCACGGGGGGCAACGGGGGTCGCCAGCACCACGTGGGTGGCTCCCTGGGCCCGCACGACCTGGCACGCGGCAGAGGCCGTCGAGCCGGTCGCGATCCCGTCGTCCACCACGACCACCGTCCGCCCGGCGAGCGGGATCCTCGGCCGGCCGTTCCGGAACCGCCGGGACCGACGATCAAGCTCCACCAACTCGCGCGCCTGAACCGCGGCGAACTCGTCCGGCCCCACGTTAGCTAGCCGCCGGGCCTCCTCGTTGACGACCCGCATCCCACCCTCGGCGATGGCACCCATCGCGAGCTCAGGCTGGAAGGGGACACCGAGCTTGCGGACGAGGATGACATCCAGCGGGGCCTCCAGCGCCCGCGCCACCTCGAACGCGACGGGAATGCCCCCGCGGGGCAGCCCGACGACAACGACGTCACGGCCGCGTAGGTACGCCAGCCGCTGCCCGAGCTGCCGGCCGGCCTCCTCCCGACTATCGAAGATCACGACAACCTCCTCGTGCCGGCCGGGCGGGCTCCTCGTGCTCGCCGTCCGGACCGGACATCGTCCTGTGGTCGTCGTTCCCCGATTAGTCGCCGGGATACCGACCCACACCGTCCCGGGGCACCTGCCCCGATCCGAGCGATACACGGTCCGCGGCGTGCGGTGTGCGGTGCAAAGATCGTCGAGACGCTCCGGACAGTCGGAATCACCGTGTCCGCATGGTCCTGAACCGATCTCCGGCGGCCACTTGCGCTCCGACGCCCGGCCGGGATGCCGTGCATAATAAAAGTGTGACGCTCCGTTGGCAGCCCGGCTCCGCCCCTCACTGGGCGTGGCGAGAGGTCTGTTGTCCAGGGCGCTGTCGGTGTTGTCCCAGCCCTCGCGTCCACTGAGGCTCGCCGCACGCGCGACGAGCGCACCGGTCCTGTAACTCAGGGACCGTTCTGGGCGCGAGGGGCCTCGGGGCTCGGTGCCAGACCTGCACGAGTGATCTTTTTGCTCCCGGGGTGGAGCAGCTGTCGATCATCCGTATTCCCGGACTCCCGTCCTGCCCCTGGCCGGGTCGTTCACCGGAGTGCTCCGTGCGCGCTCCCGGATGACCGGCTGAGCTGTGCGCTCCGCCGGATGAGCCAGGTCGCGCCGTCTCCGTCTTCTCCCGTCGCACGCCAGCCCGCTACCCGCCCCGGTCACCTGTGGCCGTGCCGCCAGGGTCAGCCGGGCTGGTCCGGCCTTGGCGGCTGGTCCGGTCCCGACCGGCCGATCCCCCGCTGGGGCTTCCCAGACCCGCGCAACTACTACGTAATCATCACGCAATCACTGTGTAGCTATCGAGAACTATCAGGAAGGCAGCGTTCGCTGTGACCTTCGAGTCGTGGATGGCCCGGTTGCGGAGCGAGGGATACCTCGTCTGCCCGGGGAGCTCCCCGGTACCCGTCGAGGTACGAGGCGTTCGTCCCGACGGGGTCGGTCTGCTGTTCCGTTGCCGGGGAACGGCGATCCGGCTCGCCCTGTACCAGCCCGGACGGGCGGTATGGCAGATAGCCGTCCGGGACAAGGCGTGGTGCCCGGAGGAGTCCCTGCAACTGTGGACGCACCACCCGCTCGACACGGCGGATGTTCCGACCGACGCCCGGCTAGCCTTCCCTCGGGGCACCGAGCCGGACCAGGAGCTTGTCATCGACGGCACTCGCGTGTGGGGATGGTGCGGCCATGAGGCGGGGCTGCTCCGGCCAGCCGCCGCAGCCCCCCTGTTCGACCGGTTGATGGCCACCGTCACGCGGTCCGGCCTCGCCCTGTCAGAGCGCATCCAGCCAGATCTCGCCCGGGAGGTCGCCGTGCCGGCCGCCCGGTCGAGGGCTCGGGGCAAGGAGGGCATCAGCATCAGCTGACGGCCGGCCGGAGGCGGCGATCCACCCGAACCGGGGTGGTCGTCACAGGGGCTACGCGGTCCTGTAAGCTTCAGATGCTTCCAGGGGGGTGTAGCTCAGCCTGGTAGAGCGCCTCCCTCGCACGGAGGAGGCCAGGGGTTCGAGTCCCCTCACCTCCACTAGAGTTGCCATGTTCGAACCCCGGTCGACGTTGATCGACTGGGGTTGATCTTTTTCGGTGGGTAGTGGTCCGTGGGGTCGCTGGCTGGGGATGTGTCCTGTGGGCGTGTGGGGGGTTTCGGGTGGGGTGTCGCTGTCGTCGTCTGCCTGGTCGGGTTCTGGCGTGTCTGTGGGGTTCTGGGCGTCACGAAGGCGGGTGTGGGTTGCGTGGGCGAGG
>NZ_CDXDOR010000014.1:0-11857 GCF_978021225.1 Frankia sp. CeTa3Moorea
CACGACCGCCATCCCCACGGGGGCCGGCGCCGCCGCGGCCCCCGCCCGATGGGACTGGAGGCAGGCCGACGCTCCGCTGCTGTGGCGCTACCATCTGCACTACTGGGACTGGGCATGGGCATTCACCACCGAGGCTGTCCAGGGGCCGGCGATGTTCGCCCGGCTGTATCTGGCCTGGCGGACCTCGGTGGCCCTAGGCGATCCGGTTGCCTGGTCGCCCTATGTCGTGTCGCTCCGGGCCTGGACGCTGTGTGCCTTGTGGCCCCGGCTCGCGCGGGGAACGCCCGCCGAGATGGCGGTCCTCGCCGACCTCGGCGTCTGCCGGTCCTTCCTGCGCACTCATCTGGAGACCGACGTCGGCGGGAACCACCTGCTGAAGAACTACAAGGCACTGATCGGGCTGGCGGTCGCCGATGACGACGCCCGCGGCCGCCGACGATGGGTCGACGCGCTGCTGCGCGAGCTCGATCGGCAAGTCCTCAGCGACGGTGGACACTACGAACGCTCCCCCACCTATCACTGTCAGGTGCTGGCCGACCTCGACGACGTCGCCGGGCTGCTCACCGCGGCGGGCCACGCGGTGCCCGGCGCACTGCTCGACGCGGCCGGCAGGATGCGGGCCTGGCTGACGGCCGTGCTCGGACCGGACGGTATGGTTCCCACGCTCAACGACGGATTCGCGGTGCCCGCCGAGGCCCTGCGGCTGCTTCTCCCGGCTCCGGTGAGATCGACGCCGATCTCCGTCCAGGCTCCGGGTCCGGGTCCGGGCCCGATCCCGGCACCGCGCCCGGCCGAGATGCCGACCTCGACGCCGCAGCCGACCGTGGGGACCGCGCACCGTCCGCGGACGCCCGCCTCTGACCAGACCGGCGGCCTTCTGCTGGTCGACAGCGGTCTCGCCGTGCTGACGGCGGGACCGTGGCATCTGCTCGCCGACGTGGGCCTGCCCTGTCCCGAGGACCTTCCGGCCCACGCCCACGCCGACACCCTCGCGTTTCTGCTCTGGCACGACGGCCGGCCGCTCCTGGTGGATACCGGGACCTCGACCTACGCCCCCGGACCGGACCGGGACGCCGAACGTGGTACCGCCGCCCACTCGACCGTCATCGTCGATCACGCCGACTCGACCGAGGTCTGGGGCGCGTTCCGGGCGGGCCGCCGGGCCCGTCCCACTCTTGTCACGATGCGCCACCACGAGAACGTGGCGACGTTGGCCGCCGGCCATGATGGCTACCGCCACCTTCCGGGGCGACCCGTGCACTGGCGGACGTGGCGACTCGACCCGAGTGGGTTGTCCGTCGACGATCGGATCACCGGGGAGGGCCGCCACCACGTCGAGGTGCTGTTCCACTTCGCCCCCGGGGTGTCCGTCACCGCCGCGGCGGTCGATACCAGGCAAACCAGTACCGCTTCGAGCGGGACCAGCCGGAACGCGGCCACCCGGAGCGGGGCCACGGATGCGCTCACGGTGAGCACGTCCCAGGGGCGGCTGGTCCTGCGGGCCGGCGGACCGGGGCGGTGGGTGGTGCGCTCCACCCGCCGGGCGGTCGGATGGAGCCGTACGGTGCCGGCGTACACCGCCGCGTACGTGATCGATACCGAGCTGCCTGTCGCGGTACGCACCACGGTCGTCCACGAGGTCCGCTCCGGCAACCTGCGCTCCGGCAACCTGCGCTCCGGCGACACGGAATCGTCGCCCGCCCGCCTCTGACCCACACCCGGACCTGACCCACCCCGGTCACACCGCATCACCACGAAACCGAACAAACTGCCCGACAGGAGAACACCGTGCCGACCCTGTCCGCCCTACGCCCTTTCGCGGAACGGCTCACCCACCATCTGGTGGTGGCCCGCCGCCTGCCGCCGCCCTTCCAGGCGACGCGCATCTACGTCTCTTCCGAGGCGGGTCTGAAGTATCTGCGCCCCAGTCTCGCCGCCGTCGATCCGGTCCTGACCGACCTGGTCGGCGAGGTCGTGCGCCCCGGCCACGTGGTCTGGGACATCGGCGCGAACGTGGGACTGTTCGCCTTCGCCGCCGCGTCCGCCGCGACGTCGTCCGGCACGGTCGTCGCGGTCGAGCCCGACACCTGGCTGGTCGGGATGTTGCGCCGGTCGCAGACACGGTCACCACGCCGCGGCGGATCATCGGCCACCGATGGCCGTGCCACGGTGAAGATCCTGCCCGCCGCGGTCGGCGCGGCCCCGGGGATCAGCACGTTCCACATCGCGAGTCGCAACCGCGCGACCAGCCATCTGGACGGATTCGGCAGCAGCCAGACCGGCGGCACCCGCGCGGCGCAGCTCGTGCCGACCTTTACCCTGGATGGCCTGCTCTCCCATTTCCCGGCACCGGACGTCGTGAAAATCGACGTGGAGGGGGCCGAGCACGCGGTCCTCAGCGGTGGACGCCGGCTTCTGGGCGACATCCGCCCGACCGTGATCTGCGAGGTCACCGGACGCAACGCCGAGGCCGTCGGCGACCTGCTGCGCGGGCACGGGTACCGCATCGTCGACGCGGAGGTTCCGCCGCCGGCTCGGCAATTCCTGACGGCGGCACCCTGGTCCACGTTGGCCGTGCCGGACGTCCCGCCCGCCACCGCGCGACCCGCATCCGGGCAGGTTCCCGAGCCCCTGGTGCGCGCATGAGGACCACGGCGGTCATCGTCCACTGGGGGCCGACCGCGCCGACGATGGATCTGGCCGCGCAACTGGCGGCGATACCTCGGATCAGCGAGGTCGTCGTGGTGGCGAACGATCTGCGAGGACGGCCCGACGGCATCGGGGAGGAGACGGCCTGGCTCGTCCCCCCCGGCAACCTCGGTTTCGGCGGCGGCTTCCGGCACGCGTGTGACGCCTATCCGGCCACCGACTGCTATCTCCTGCTCAACAATGACGTCCAGCTCGTGCCGGCCACCGTCGACGCCTGTCTGGAACTGCTGTCCCGCCCGGACGTGGGCATCGTCGGACCCACTCTGGTCAACGCCGACGGTCTGCATCCGGGCTTCGCCGGACTCACCCGCGTCTTCACCGTGCCGCGCGCCCGCCGGACCCCCACGGACCACGCCGATGACGTGCCGTGGGTCACCGGCGCGATCACCTTTATCAAGGCCGAGTGTCATCGGCAGGTGCCGATGGCCGTTCGGTACTTCCTGTACTACGAGGACGTGGATCTCTGCCACCGCGCTCAGGCGGCCGGGTGGCGTGTCCTCGTCAGTCCGGCCCAGGCCTGGCACACCGGTGGTGGGACGGTACCCAGCAACGGCTACACCTACTACACGGTGCGCAACCGGCTGTGGTTCGCCCGCCTCCACGGCCGCCCGCGGCAGGTGGCGCTGGTGACCGCCTGGCTGCTCCTGGCGGTGCTGCCCCGGGTCGCCGTGTCCGAGCTGGTGCGCCGGCGCGGAATCGTCCGTGTCCACTGCGGCCTGCGCGGCGTCGTGGACGGTCTCGCCCGCATCCCCGACATCGACCAGACCCTGCCCGGGGAACCCCGGGCGTCCCGGTGGAGTACGTGGACGCGCGAGGCCCGCTCCGTCCCGCGTCCTCGCCCGGCCCGGGACCGGCCGATCGGTCCACCGGACCCCGCGGGGGGAACCGACCGGCGGGAGAAGGCGGCCGGCACGGGGGAGCTCACCCGTCCCGGCTGAGCGTGACCACCACCCCGTGGCGGTCGACCACCTGGAAGCCCAGTCCACGCGCGGCGTCGAGCAGGTCCGCCGCGGTGACGGGCCGTCCCTCGAAGGTCGTGTCGTGCATCTCGAACACCGCTCGACGGCACCGGTCCAGCGCGCCCGGATCCCCCAACAGAAACGACGCCTCCGCACCCTCGATGTCGCTGACGAGGTCGAATTCCGCGATCCTCCTGCGTACCAGCAGGTCCCGAAGCGTGGCCGCCGGAATGGTGACGGTCCGCCGCGACGCGTCGTCCCACAACCGGGAACCGAGGTTGTTCCCGACGAGGGCGAACGCCACCGGGCCCACGGCCTGCGTGATCGCCCGGTTCTCCACGTCCAGGGTGATGTGCCCGGCGTACGCGGCCAGGCGTCGCGTGAGGCCCTCGATGAGGTGGGGATTTGCCTCCACGCACACCAGCCGCGAGCCGGGTGCCAGCCGCGAGGCGATATGCGCGCTGGTGATGCCCAGACTCGCACCGAGTTCCACGACGGTGCCCGAGGTCGTGAGATGACGGCGGATCATCCGGATCTCGGCCCCTTCGTACAGCCGCCAGAACAGCGCCGCCCGCGCCTGCGGGGTGAAGTCGCGGTCAGCCACGTCGAAACGCAGCCCGTGGTTGGGGACCCGGTTGCGGGTGGCCGCCGCGATGACTGTCCCCACCGCCGGGGACGTCAGGACACCGGCGATCGAGATCTTGGTTCGGTAAAGAACATCACTGGCGTCCATGAGTAGGATCTTTTCCCTTCGTTGCGGGCCGGGCACCGCCGTAGGCGAAACGTGCCGTCAGGAACAGCACGGCCAGCTGGATGGGCAACGCCGCGAGGAGGTCCCCCACGCTGCTCTCGGAGTTGACCAGTTGGAGGAAGAGCGGAACGAAGATCACGATGTAGCGCAGATCCTTCGCCGGGTCCCACGCCTCGTCGATCAGCCGGAAACCGGCGCCCAGCAGTGCCATGCCAACCAGCAGGGGAAGCAGGCCCCCGTGCAGATAGAGGTCGGTCTGGGGGGAGACGGCGGCCGCGGAGTAGATCCGGGCGTTCCCCGAGAGGTACTGCTGTTTGAACTCGTAGCCGGTGGCCCTGATCGGTTTGTCGGGCCAGACCGCCCGGGGCACGGCGGTCAGGACGGGAGCCAGGAACAGCTCGTTGATGTCCCGGTAGGGAACGATGTCGGGAGACAGCTGGACGACGATGGCCAGACTGTCGATGCCCCGCATCCGCGAGGTCAGGTACTCCAGCGGTGACTCCGCGGGGCCTTCCCCCGCGGGGGCGTCCCCGGACAGCGTCTGGCCCAGCACGGTCGGCGCCATGGACACCGCCGACTGGGCGTCCAGGGTGTGGCTCTGGCTGCGTACCTGGGCCCGGTAGGAGGCGTTGTAGGGAATCAGCACGAGGACGAAGACGGCGGCGGCCGCGGCGATCCACCGCATTGGAAGCCAGCCGCGGGCGACGGAGAACGCGATCAGCACCCCCCACACGCTGGTCGCGAACACCCCCTTCATCCCGCTGGCGACGGCGAAGAGGATCTCGATGGACAGCAGGGCGACGAAGGCCCGCCGACGCCCCCCGCCCCGGGCCAGATCGACGGCGGCGATGAGGAGGGCGGACATCCCGAGGCCGCCGAGCAGGGTGAGCGGCTGGGCGTAGGCACTCGCCTCGGAGACCTTCTGGGACGCGTCGCCCAGGTAGGCATACTGGCCCAGGAGGATCTGCAGGACCCTGGCCGCCACCGAGATCCCGCACAGAATCCACGGCACGTTCCGGCCGCGCAGCCGGGTACCGGTCCCGGGCGCCGCCGCGGCGGCAAACCGGGTGGCCGCGCGCGTCACCATCCGGCCCGGGCCGAGCAGGTATCCGCAGGTCCACAGCGGCAGGGCGAGGCTCGCCAATGCGAGTGCCCGCAGCACGCCGTCGAGATGGATCTGCGGGGTGTCCAGCTGGGGGGTGCGCCAGACCAGTGACACCAGTCCGAACGACATCCCGGTCCACAGCAGGTACCAGGGGCCGAGACGGAACAAGCCCAGCCCGTAACCACGTCCCGCTCGCGCACCGACCAGGAGCAGCGCAGCGAGGCATTCGAACGTGAACGCCACCGAGCGCAGGACCACCCGGTCGGACTCGGACGGCATCCGGAACGCCTCGACGAACCACGGCGCCACGCTGACCATCACGATCATCAGCCACAGCAGCGGCGGGCGGCGGGCGGCGTAGGCAACCCTCCCACCCGGCACGGCCGGGGCGATCACCACGGCGCACCCGAGGGGATCGGCGAGGCGTCGCCGGTAGGCGTGCCCGAATGGCGCCGCGGACATCCCGCGAGCGGGCAGGCGGCCCGGGACGTCCGCCAGCGGAGAGCCCGCCAGCAGAGAAGATCAGGCATGCCCGACCCTCACGCCGTCTGGTCGCGGGGCAGCGGCGTGCGCCGCAGGGTGACGGCGACCTGTTCGAAACGCTCCCAGCCGTCGTGGAGCGCGAGCACGTTCGGCGAGAAGACGCCCTGCCCGGTCAGCCCGCGCCGGCTCAGATTGAGGATCCGGTAGCCGGCGGCGGCCAGCAGCGAGACCAGCTCACCGGGATGGTCCCCGGCAGCCCGCCGATCCCGTTCGCCGCGGTGGCCGTTCTCGCCGGGACGGTCTCCGCCGCGGCGGGCGAGGCGGGGCGGCATCGCCAGCAGGAGGGCCGGCCGATGCGCCCGTAGGAGCTCACCGGCGCCGCGCAGCACGTCGAGGCCCTCGGCCTCACCACCGATCCTGACCAGGTCAGGCGGTCGGTGCCGCGCGGCGTAGGCATCGAGGGTGATGGTCGTCGCGCCCGGGATAGGCACGGCGCCCGCCGCGGCGGTGGCGCCCACCGCGGCGGTAGACAGGTGGACACCCGAGAGCCGGTTGCGCTCGACCAGGGCCGCGAGCGTCGCCCCGGTGCGCGGTGCTTCCTCGAAGGCATGCACCTCGCCGGCCGCTCCCACCACCCCGGCCGCCCACAGGGTGTAGATCCCGAGGCCAGCAGCGACGTCATAGCAACAGTCACCGGGGCGCAGAACCGCGTCGAACACCGGCGCGAGCGCCGGTGTTCGATAGCGGGGACCGCTGTAGGCGTTCGCAGAGCCCTGTACCCATCGGGTCAGCCAGCCACGACCGCGCAGGTCGGGAAGGACCGCGGCCAGACGTCCCGCCAGCCGCCAGCGCAGCGGACCGGCACGACGCCCGGGGATCGTCGCGAGGTTTCCAGAGCCATCCCGGGTCACATGCTTAAAGTAGCCGACCTCTCACAAAGAGCAATGGATTGAGGTCACGAATCCGCCGCGTCGCCCTCGCCCACCTTGACCGCCAGCCCCGGTCCGCCACCCCCCGGTCCGCCACCCCGCACGGTGAACCCGTCGCGGTCACCGCCAAGCACGTCCGAGCCCGCCGGTGGCTCCTGACAGGGCACCACCCACGGGGACCGCGGCCGCTCGACACGTCCGTGGAACCAGGCCACGGTGCGGGCAAGCCCGTCCCGTACGTCCACCAAGGGTCGCCACCCGAGCGCCTCCCGCGCCAGCGTGATGTCGGGGCAGCGCACGGTGGGATCGTCCTTCGGCCGCGGAACGAAGGTGATCGGGACGTCAGCCCCGCACACCTCCACGACGAGCCGCGCCGCATCAATGATCGTCATCTCCTGGGGGCTGCCGAGATTCACCGGACCAGGAAGGTCGCTGTCCAGCATGCGCACGACCCCCTCCACCAGATCGTCGACGTAGCACAGCGACCGAGTCTGGCGACCCTCGCCCGCAACGGTGACGGCCTGGCCACGCAGGGCCTGCGCAATGAAGGTCGGGATGGCGCGCCCGTCGTCGGCGCGCATCCTCGGCCCATAGGTGTTGAAGATCCGGATGATCCCGGTGGACGTGCCGTGGGTGGCGCGGTGGGCGGTGGTCAACGCCTCAGCGAAGCGCTTGGCCTCGTCGTACATGCTCCTCGGACCGATCGGATTGACGTGGCCCCAGTACTCCTCCGGCTGGGGGTGGACCCGGGGGTCGCCATAGACCTCCGAGGTGGAGGCCAAGAGGAACCGGGCGTTCTTGCGATATGCCAGATCCAGCAGGTTCGCGGTACCCGACGCACCGACCGACAGGGTCTCCAAGGGCAGGGCCCGATAGTCCACCGGGGACGCGGGGGAGGCGAAGTTCAGCACGGCGTCGACCGGACCAGTGACGTCGATCGGCTCGGTCACGTCCCGCCGCAGCAAGCGGAACCCGCCATGCCTCCGAAGATGGTCGATGTTGTCCGGCCGGCCGGTGAGGAAGTTGTCGACGCAGATCACCTCGGCGCCCCGAGCCAGCAGGCGGTCACAGAGATGGCTTCCAAGGAAGCCGGCCCCGCCGGCGACGACGACCCGCCTGGTCACTCCAACCACCACCCGTGAGTAAGGAAAGCCGGGCCATGGGCGTCACGTTCCGCTATCGGTCGACAACGACACCGCGCGCCCCTCAGACAGTCCTCCTTCTATCACTGACAGTGATAGAAGGAGGACTACCACGGCGGGGAACCCGCGTGTCGACGCCGCAACCGCCACCCACCGCCACCCGGGCCCTACCGGTTCCCGGCACCCCGGCACCCGCGACCCGCGACCCGCGACCCGCGACACGCATCTACAGACAGTTGCTCGATTAATACTTTGAGTGACAGAGTCGGATCGATTCGTACTGGCGCACGGCCCACCCGGTCCGATCAGCGGTCATTGCGAGGAGGAACAGCCGGCTCATGACCTCCGTCCACAGGTCGACGACGGTGGCAGTCGTCGTATCGCACGCGATTCAGCATTTCGCGCCGCTGTACCGGGCGTTGACCGAACACGAGGTGGATCTTCGGGTGCTCTTCCTGTCCCGATCGGGCCTGGAACGCTACTTCGACGCGGATTTCGGCCTCGACGTGCAGTGGAAATCGGACATCGTCACCGGTTATCACCACGAGTTCATCGCGGACCTGCCGCTGCGCCCGGGCTGGCGGCAGCCCGACGCCACCCGGCAGATGGTTACCCGGACCTGGGCGGCCCTGGACCGGCTGCGCCCCGCATGCGTGCTCGTCTACGGATACCGGTACGCCCATTCCCTCGCGGCGCTCGCCTGGTGCCGGCGACGGGGCGTACCCGCCCTCATGATCAGTGACAGCGAACTCCTCGGCCAGCGAACCCCCGCCGTCCGCGCCGTCAAACGGCTCACGCTGCCCCACCTGATGCGTTCAGTGAGTGCATTCCTCACGATCGGCGACAACAACGAGGCGTACCTGGCCCACTATGGAGTCCCCGCCACCCGCATGTTCCGCACGCCGTATCCCACCGATGAGACGGTGCTGCGGGCCGTACTAGCTCATCGGGAGAAGCATCGAACGGCGATTCGCGCCGAGCTGGGTATCGCCCCGGACGCCCTTGTCGCCCTGTTCGCCGGAAAGATGATCTCTCGGAAGCGCCCCCTCGACATCGCGGACGCGCTGCGCGTCCTCACCCGCGCCCCCCGGGGTCCGGTCGACCGGGAAATCATCGTGATCATGGCTGGGGACGGAGTGTTGCGCGCCGCTCTCGACGCGGTGGCCGCCGAGCTCGGCGGCGCGTTGCGGATGGTCGGATTCGCCGACCAGGAACGGCTCCCCCGCCTGTACGCGGCCAGCGACCTCTACCTGCACCCCGCCGAGCGGGACCCGCACCCGCTGGCGGTCAAGGAGGCGGTGCTCTGCGGCCTGCCGGTGGTGGTCAGCGACCGGGTGGGCTCCACCGGCCCGACCGACGATGTCCGTCCCGGCCGCAACGGCCGGGTTCACCCGGTCGGCGATGTGGACGCGCTCGCACGGATCCTCGGGGAGCTGCGCGCGCGCCCCGACGTCCTGGCCAGGATGGCCCAGGAGTCGGAGAAAGTGATCGGCGACATCGAGCTCGCCGCGTCAGTGGACGGCTTCCTGCGCGCCGTTGCCCATGTGCGCGACACCGCTCGGCGCGGATGACCAGAGCCGTCAGCCGAATCGCCGGGCCGTCATGACCGGCCCGCTCGCGAGCCGGCTTCCCCGCTCCACCGTCGCCGTACTCGCCGGCAACGCGGGCACGCTGGTCGTCGGGACCGCGACCGGCGTCCTGGCCGCCCGCACCCTGGGGCCAGTGGCCCGCGGCGAGTTCGTCGCGCTGCAGACCTGGGCGGGCATGCTCGCGATGGTGTTCGCCCTGGGTGTCTCCCAGACACTGGTCACCGATGACGGTGAGGACCGCGCGCTGCTCGGCCCGCTGCTCACCCAGACCGTCGCGTCGGCGCTGCTCGCCGCGGTGCTGTTCACCGTGGTGCCGGCGCTGATCACTGTGGGCCCGGGCCGTTCGGGCGGCGCGGGAGCCGGGCGGGGACCCGCCTGGGACACCGTCGCCGTGCTGGGCGCGACCTGCTTCACCGCCGCGGCCGTGGCCGCCTCCAACGCCGCCGGGCTCGCGCAGCGCCGCGGTCGGATGACCGGCGAGTTCCAGCTCGTCCGGCTGCTACCGGCGGCGGCGACACTGGCCGCGTTCGCCGCGCTCGCCGGCAGCGGAGTCCGCGATCCAGGATCGTGGATGCTGGCCCTCGGCGTGACGGCCCTGCTACCCCCACTCGGGTACCACGTGGCAGTGCTCGGCGGCCTTCCCGCGCTCGCGCGGCCGGGACGCCTGCTGCCCCGGCGCCGTTTCATGCGGTCCGCCCTGGGGGCCTACGGCACCGTCGTCGGGGCTCAGCTCATCTACAAGCTGGACATGCTGCTCGTCGCCACCTTCCTGGCCGCCGAGCAGGTGGCCTTCTACGCCGTCGCCGTCGCCCTCGCCGGCGCCTGCACGACCGTCTGCCAGGCAACCGGCATGGTGATGTTCAGCCGGCTCCGTACCCTGGTCGATCCCCGGCAGCGGGCCCGGGTGGTGCGCCGCGCGGTCATCGCCACCGTCGCCCTCGCCGCCGCAGTGGCGGGTGCGATCACCCTCGTCACGCCGACGGCCATCCGCATCGTCTACGGCACGCGGTTCGCCCCCGCCGCCCCGGCCGCCCAGGTCCTCGTGCTGGCGACCATCCCGCAGTCCGTCGATTACCTGCTCACCCATGTACTGCTCGGGTTCCGTGCCGCCCGCACGGTGCTTGCCATCCAGGTCCCGGTCGCGCTGTCGACCGTGCTCGGGCTCGCGGCGGCGCTGCACGACGGCCGCTTGCCGATCGTGGCCGCGGTGTCGGGGATCACCTACACCGCCTCGGCCGTGTTGCTGCACCTGGCCAGTACCCGCCTGCTCGCCCGCGCGGCAGGCGCCTCACCCAGCAGCGCCCCCCCGGACGGCACCTCACCCAACAGCGCCCCCCTGGACGGCACCTCACCCAACAGCGAACGGAGCCCGACGGCCCCCGGCCCCATCCCCTTTCCGCGCTCACCCCTCTCATCAGGAGCCATGATGACCACGACGCCGACCGTTGCCCCGCACGACCCGACCGTCGCCCGTCACGACCTTTCCGATACCTCGGTGCGGTATCTCGATCTGCTTCGCACGACGCTGACCTGCTCTCTCTGGGATGGTCGGGACGGCGGTGCGTGGGAGCCGCGCACCGGCGCGAAGAGGATACTGGTACGAGCCTTCCGCAGCCAGGGAATGGAAATCGTCAAGAGGAGCGCACCGGGCGCCCGGACCGACGGCCGGGACTGGCCGCGGCTGGCGCTCACGATGACCGGCGACCACCGGATGCGCAACCTCCAGGAGTGCACCGAACGAGTCATCGTCGACGGCGTCCCAGGCGACCTCATCGAGACCGGGGTCTGGCGGGGCGGCGCGTGCATCCTCATGCGCGGGGTGCTCGCCGCCTACGGCGTCCCCGACCGCACGGTCTGGGTCGCCGACTCGTTCGCCGGCCTGCCCGCGCCCAATCCGGGGCGCTACGCCGCCGACACCGGCGACCGCCACCACGAGTACGCGGAGCTGTCGGTGTCCCTCGAGCAGGTGCGGGACAACTTCCGCCGCTACGGCCTGCTCGACGATCAGGTCCGCTTCCTGCGCGGCTGGTTCCGGGACACCCTGCCCACCGCGCCCATCGAACGCCTCGCGGTCCTGCGCCTCGACGGCGACATGTACGAGAGCACCACCGACGCGCTGACGGCGCTTTACCCGAAGCTCTCCGACGGCGGCTTCTGCATCGTCGACGACTATGGAGCCGTTCCCGGCTG